>NATW01000072.1 GCA_003094555.1 gamma proteobacterium symbiont of Ctena orbiculata | reverse complement strand
ATCAGCGACATCGTGGAAACTGAGCTGGGACTGCATATCCTCTACTGTGAAAAGATTAAGCCGGCCAAACGCCTGCCTCTGTCAAAGGCCTATCCACGCATACGCCAGCATCTGCAGGAACGGCATCAGCGCAAT
This sequence comes from gamma proteobacterium symbiont of Ctena orbiculata, assembly GCA_003094555.1. GTDB lineage: Bacteria > Pseudomonadota > Gammaproteobacteria > Chromatiales > Chromatiaceae > Thiodiazotropha. Next base: position 2,618 of record NATW01000072.1, on the reverse strand, counting down.
TGCCAGAAGGCCTGGCTGGCCAAGCTGCAAAAGGTTTCCCATGCATAGGAGGGTGTGATGACCACAAGCAAGACCTGCTGCTCTTTTTGCAATCAGGAACAGACCGCCGATATCCCTTTGATTGCCGGAGTGGATGGTCACATCTGTGAGGATTGTGTGCGCCTGGCCTCGCGGGTCGTATCCAGCTGGGGACGACGCCGTGCCGCCACAAAGCCCTTTAAACAGATACCCAAGCCGATTGAACTGAAGACAAACCTGGATCGTTACATCGTCGGTCAGCAATTGGCGAAGGAGACCCTGGCGGTTGCCGTCTACAACCACTACAAGCGCCTCAATATGGAGAGTGAGCGTACCGGCATGACAGCGACCGACGACCAGGTGGAGATAGATAAGTCGAATATCTTACTCCTGGGTCCTTCCGGTACCGGAAAAACCCTGCTCGCCAGCACCCTTGCCAGGATCGTGGGTGTCCCCTTCGTCATCGCCGATGCCACGACCCTGACCCAGGCGGGCTATGTGGGAGAGGATGTTGAGAGCATCCTCGGTCGTCTGCTGGACAGCGCGGATGGCAATATGGAGCTTGCCGAGTGGGGCATCATCTATATCGATGAGATCGATAAACTGGCACGATCCGGAGAGACCTCACATGGTACCCGGGATGTTTCCGGGGAGGGCGTTCAACAGGCGCTGTTGAAGCTGGTTGAGGGATCGAAGGTCAAGTTGAATGCCAAGGGCCGCAAGGATCAGAATGATGAGCATGCCATGGATACGCGAAATATCCTGTTTATTGCCGGTGGTGCATTCGAAGGATTGCAGGCTATCCTGGAAAAACGCTTTAACCGGGGAAAAAACGGCATAGGTTTCCACGTGGATCCATCCCAATCCGATGCTGAGCATGATTCGCTGCAACTGTTTGAAGAGGTGCAACCGGAAGATCTGCGCCACTTCGGTCTTATACCCGAGTTCATCGGGCGCTTTCCCGTTATCACCGCATTGCATGATCTTGATGAACAGGCATTGGTGCGGATTTTGACTGAACCCAGGAATGCACTTCTCAGGCAGTATCAAAGGCTGTTCGAATTCGAAGGCGTGAAGCTCGAGTTCACCTCGGAAGCCTTAACCGCAGTGGCAAGAGACGCCATCCAGCGGGGCACGGGTGCGAGAGGGTTAAGGTCGGTCATGGAGGGTCTGCTGCGGAATGTGATGTTCGAGATGCCTTCGCTTGAAGATGCCGTCCACTGCCAGATCGACGAGGCACATGTGAATGGTGAAAAACCGGTTAAACTTATGGATAATAAGGAAAACCAGCCCTTGCCCTTGAGCTGCAAGCTTTGAATCCTCAAATACTTTATTAACAATCCACTCTATAAGCTATCCATATCATAAGAGACGAAATCTCACTGCAGTACGCTGTTTTGAAGACAAGTCGGGAAGCGGGCATCTATTGATGGCTCGATTGTTGTGGTAGTGTCTATTACTCTGGCCTTGAGGCTGCAGTAACCTATAATCCAATATCATAAGAATCCACAAATTATTTGTGGTGAATACTTTTGCTTACCTTTCGGGGGACATTGACGGTGATGTCACGGGTTTGCAAAAACATATAAGCAGGATGCAGCAATTGTCATGCAGATCAAAACTGTAATTAATCGATTGAAGAGTTCCCCTGGCCGGGAATGGGAGCAGTCGATTGTGCGCGTGGTGATTGCAACGCTAATGATTGGTTACTGCCTGTCATTGCAACTCCTCCCACCTGTGGATGAGGGGATTAAACAACTTTGCATTATCAGTTCACTATATCTGCTTATCGCGTTCTGTATTGTTGCTGCCATATCCATCGATCCCAAACGTTATCGATTGCGTCGTCAGCTGACCATTCTGTTCGATGTGGGCATGGTCACCTGGGCAATGCTGGTAGGTGGGGAATATGTGGCAATGCTCTATGTATTCTTTCTCTGGATCAGTCTGGGTAATGGCTTTCGTTTCGGTACGCCTGCACTGCTTCTGGCCAGTGGACTGAGCATGGTCGGGTTCGGCATTGTAATAACGAACAATGAATTTTGGCGGCAACACCCGCTTATGAGTAGCGGCCTGCTAGTCGGGCTCTTGATAACTACCCTGTATGTCACCCTGCTATTGAGACGTCTCGAACATGAAAAGTTGCAGGCAGAATCGGCGAGCAGGGCAAAGAGCCGTTTTCTGGCGAATATGAGCCATGAAATTCGCACCCCGCTGAACGGTGTAGTCGGCATCACTGATCTGTTAGCGGGAACCCCGATGGGCATCGAACAACGGGAGATCGTACGTACTCTACAGGCATCAACCGAGACTTTGCTGAGTCTGATCGAAGACATCCTGGACCTTTCGAAAATCGAAGCAGGCAAGGTGGAGGTTTCCCTTAAAGATCTCGATATTCGTCAATTTATTGAAGATATTCTTGCCATGATGCGGCCCAGCGCCGACGCTAAATCGATTAAATTGAAGAGCTGGATCGATGTGGATATCGCCCCGGTGGTGCGTGCGGATCCACAACTATTGAGACAGATACTGATCAATCTTCTTAACAATGCCATTAAGTTCACTGACAAGGGGAGCGTGACATTGAAACTCTCTCCCGG
>NATW01000071.1 GCA_003094555.1 gamma proteobacterium symbiont of Ctena orbiculata | reverse complement strand
GTGCTCACTTATGTGAACAGATTGAAAAGTCACAAAAGTATACAGTAGGTCTGGTCAGAAGAAGTCATCAGAAGGGAAGAAGAACGGTAAGTGAAAAAGGGTACTGACCCCTTTACCGCTTTACCGCTTTACCGCTTTACCGCCTTTACCGCTACGTAGAAACAAAAAGCCCGAACTGTTAGGTTCGGGTTTTCTATTAAAGTTTGGTGGGCCATGTAGGATTCGAACCTACGACCAATGGATTAAGAGTCCACTGCTCTACCAGCTGAGCTAATGGCCCGTGTGCTGTATTGTCCCCATGCGGGATGGGAAGCTGTTTTATTGGGGTGGACGATGGGTCTCGAACCCACGACCGCCGGAATCACAATCCGGAGCTCTACCAACTGAGCTACGTCCACCATTAAACTTTTCAACCCGGCTGTGAAACCACAACCGATCCTGCAGACTTGGCACGCCCGGCAGGACTCGAACCTGCTACCCTCGGCTTAGCTTACCAACTACGTCTTTCGACGCCCCCTGTTCGGGGTTTGTGGTCTGGACTATCTCTTCACCGTCTCAGGTGTCGCACGTATAGTCTCTACGGATCCCTCGGCTGCAGACTCGCCCATTCATTCATCCGGGTTGGCCTAACCAGAGGTTTCCTCGGGATTGCCATCAGCACCACCTGTTAAGGTTTCCCCGATACAGTGCGATCCACTTTATGGGTTCGTTTCCCCATAAAGGCTCCTAATCTGCACACCTCTCCCGGTGTGCGCTCAAAGGCCGATGCTCTATCCAAATGAGCTACGGGCGCAGAAAACTGGTCGGGGTAGAGAGATTCGAACTCCCGACATCCTGCTCCCAAAGCAGGCGCGCTACCAGACTGCGCTATACCCCGAAAAATCATCCCAAAAGTATATCCCTACACCCTGGGTGAGCAAAGGGGGGGAATAATACTGGCGAAGCCCCGCGAGGTCAATGGCGACGGGCACTTTGCACTGACAGTGGGGCCGGCTTTCTGTATCATCCGATGCCTGGTTTTATTGAGACCCCGGGAATCCCGATGAGTGCGCAGATTTTAGACGGCAAGGCCATTGCGGCCGATCTCAGGCAACAGATCAAGCAGGGTGTGGATGAACGCGTGACCGCGGGCTTGCGCCGACCCGGTCTGGCAGTGGTTTTGGTGGGGGACAACCCCGCCTCTCAGGTCTATGTCAGGAATAAAAGAAAGTCCTGTGACGAGGTGGGATTCCACTCCGTCTCCCATGATCTCCCGGCTACCACCACCCAGGATGAACTATTGGCACTGATCGACCAATTGAACGGGGATGAAGCCATCGACGGCATCCTGGTGCAGCTGCCCCTGCCCGAGCATATCGATGAGGAGGCGGTGATCGAGCGCATCCTCCCCACCAAGGACGTGGATGGCTTCCACCCCTACAACGTCGGTCGCCTGGTGCTGCGCATGCCCCTGCTACGCTCCTGCACCCCCAAAGGGATCATGACCCTGCTGGCAAAAACCGGTCAGAAACTGGAGGGTCTGGATGCGGTCATCATCGGCCAGTCCAACATCGTCGGCCGCCCCATGGCCCTGGAGCTGCTGGCGGCCCGCTGCACCATCACCGTCTGCCACAGCCGCACCAAGGATCTGGCGGAGAAGGCGCGCAATGCCGATATCCTGGTGGTCGCCATCGGCCGCGGGGAGTTTGTACCGGGTGACTGGATCAAGGAGGGGGCCATCGTCATCGATGTGGGGATGAACCGCAACGAGCAGGGTAAACTGGTAGGAGACGTAAACTACAAAGAGGCCAGCGAACGAGCCAGCTGGATCACCCCGGTACCCGGCGGTGTAGGCCCCATGACCATCGCCACCCTGCTGGAGAACACCCTGCAGGCGGCGGAACTGCACAGCGCCTCACTAGAAAACGCCACATGATTAAACAACAGGCCAAACAGCTGCTGGAGTGGATCGAGGACCTGGGACTGGTGGTCATCACCATCGCCACCCTGGTTGCCACCGGCGCCGAGGTCATGGTGATGGTGAGGGCCGGGACAGTCACCCTGGCCGACCTGCTGCTGTTATTCATCTACCTGGAGGTCTTCACCATGGTGAAGGTCTATCTGGATTCTGGAAAACTGCCTGTGCGCATACCCCTCTACATCGCCATCGTGGCCTTGGCCCGTTACATGATCCTGGACATGAAGGCGATGGACAACTGGCGCATGCTGGCCGCCGCCGGTGCTGCCCTGGTGCTGGCGCTTACCATTTTGGCTATCCGCTACGGCCATACCCGCTTCCCCTACGGCAGAGACGATTGAGGGTATATAGGGTGCGCTTGCCGCACCTATAAACTCATCCCCTGCGCCAAGTGGTCCCTTGAGGTCCATCCTCCAGGATGACACCGGCGGCTTGCAGCTCATCGCGAATACGATCCGCCTCGCCCCAGTTTTTCTCTGTACGGGCATCGATGCGTGCCTGGATCATGGCTTCGATTTTCGTGTCTGATAGGGTGTCATCCCCAACTTGCGCACCACCCCGCAAGTAGTCCTCGGGGTCATCCTGCAGAATACCCAGCATCTCTCCCAACTGCCTCAGCACACCTGCCAATGCCGCTGCGACATCAGCATCACTCTCTTTCAGACGATTGATCTCCCGTGCCAGATCAAACAACACCGCCAACGCCTCGGGGGTGTTGAAATCGTCGTCCATGGCATCGCGAAAGCGACTGACATACTCTTCTCCACCGCTGGCGGCGGCCTGCGGCAATCCTCTCAATGCAGTGTAGAAACGGGTCAATGCGGCACGGGCATTGTCGAGGTGCTCGGCATCGTAATTCAGCGGTGAACGATACTGGCTGGTAAGAATAAAGTAGCGCACCTCCTCGGCCCGGTAGTGTTCCAGGATCTCTCTGACGGTAAAGAAGTTGCCCAGTGATTTGGACATCTTCTCGTCATTGATACGCACGAAGCCATTGTGCATCCAGTACTTGACGAAGGGATGGCCGGTCGCCCCCTCGGATTGGGCGATCTCGTTCTCGTGATGGGGAAAGGTGAGGTCCGCACCCCCGCCGTGGATATCGAAGCTGTCACCCAGGGCCTTGGTGGACATGGCCGAACACTCGATGTGCCAGCCGGGGCGTCCGCGACCCCAGGGTGAATCCCAGGCCGGCTCGTCGGGTTTCGCGGCCTTCCACAGAGCGAAGTCGAGAGGGTCCCGCTTGGCATCACCCGGCTCCACCCGGGCGCCGGCCCGCAGATCCTCAATGGATTTGCCGGAGAGCTTGCCGTAGTCGCTGAAGCTGCGCACATCATAGTAGACATCACCCTTGTCCACGGCATAGGCATGGCCATTTTCGATCAAGCGGGAGATCATCGCCAGGATCTCATCCATGTGCTGGGTCGCCTTGGGCTCGTCCGTGGGCCGCAGCACGTCCAAGGCATCGGCATCCTCATGCATCGCCTGTATGAACTCCTCGGTGAGTTCGGTGAAAGGCACCCCCTTCTCATTCGCCCGATTGATGATCTTGTCATCGATATCGGTGATATTGCGGATATAGTTGACATCGTATCCACTTGCCTGCAGATAGCGATAGACCACATCGAACACCACCATGACCCGCGCATGCCCCAGGTGACAAAGATCGTAGACCGTCATACCACACACATACATGCGAACCTTACCGGCCTGCAAAGGCTGAAAGGTCTCCTTGCGGTTGCTGAGATCGTTATAGAGCTTGAGCATAGTGGGTCACATCAACTGGGAAATAAGTGCCGCGCATCTTAGCGAAAAGCGGCTCTTACCACAAAGCGTGGCAGTCAGTCCGCTCAGCAACCACAATGACGCTAAAAATCCGGCACATAACATACTAAACCACTTGGATAATAACCCTAACAAGTGTAAACCTTCTTTCCAGTACGGTAATAATTGTGTAATTGCCACTGCCACATATTCTTGTATGCCCAATTAGCCAAACCTAATAAGCCAATGAAAACATAAAACAAAATAATTCCGGCACAAAAATTGCGGATTTTTTTGACTTGTCTCTTGCAGACTGCAGTACCCAGATCGCCTCATCAATATAACCGGAGACTGACAGATGGCAGCCCATGATTTCGACTTTTCAGCAGTGGAGAAACGTCTCGGCGTCTCTCGCAGGACCTTTCTCAAGTTCTGTACCGGTGTGGCAGCCTCTCTCGGTCTGTCATCCAATGCTGCTATGGCCATGGCGCAAGCGGTAGCCGACCCGAAAAAGCGTCCACCTGTCATCTGGCTTCATGGCCAGGAGTGCACGGGGCCCAGCGAAGCCCTGTTACGCTCCGAGCAACCCTCCCTCGAACACCTTATCCTCGATCTCATCTCCCTCGACTATCACCAGACCCTCGATACCGGGGCAGGCCATCAGGTTGAGGACATTAAAAAGAAGGTGATGGCGGAGAACAAAGGCAAATACCTGCTGGTGGTGGAAGGGGCCATCCCCACCGCCAACGACGGTATCTTCTGCAAGATCGGCGGCGAAACCATGGTCGACATCACCCATGAGGCGGCCGAACACGCCGCTGCCATCGTCGCCTTCGGCTCCTGTGCCAGCTGGGGCGGGGTGCAGTCGGCCTCACCCAACCCCACCGGCGCGGTGGGCGCACCCCAACTGCTGGCCGGCAAGACCGTGGTGACCATCCCCGGCTGTCCGCCCAATCCGGCCAACTTCATCGGCACCGTGCTCTACTTCGTCACCTACGGCAAGCTGCCCCCTATCGATGAGAAGGGGCGGCCGAAGTGGGCCTACGGCCGGCTCATCCACGAGAACTGCTACCGCCGCCCCCACTTCGACGCCGGCCGTTTCGCCAAGGAGTTCGGCGACGAGGGCCATCGCAAGGGCTGGTGTCTCTACAAGCTCGGCTGTAAGGGTCCCGAGACCTACAACAACTGCCCCAGCCTGGAGTTCAACAACGTGGGCGGCGGTGTCTGGCCCATCGGTGTCGGTCACCCCTGCTTCGGCTGTTCCGAAGGAGGTGTCGGTTTCAGCAAACCCCTGTTCAGCCTGGCAGACGTGAAGACCCATACCCCACCCAACATGTTCCCCGGCATCGAAGACCGGGAGGGCTCCACAGGCATCTCCTCCGGCGCGGCGGCCATTGCCGGTGCCGCCGTCGGCCTGGCGGTGGGCGCCACGGCGATGGCTTCGAAGAAGCTCGACGGTAAAGAGAAAGACGCTGAATAAGGGGGCAATATGAAACGCAGAGATTTTCTCAAGGCCTCCCTTGGCGGTGGTGCGGCGCTGTTGGGCGCCGGCAACGCCGAGGCGCGAGGCAACCTGGAGCCGGCGGATGAAGCCATCGGCATGCTCTACGACTCGACCCTCTGCATCGGCTGCAAGGCCTGTGTCAGCAAGTGCAAAGAGGTCAACGACATGCCGGCGACGCCTTTGGGCGATGAGACCGCCTGGGATGCTGCTCACGATCTCTCGGCCGAAACCCTCAACGTAATCAAGGTCTACACCGAGGGCAAGGGCGATCAGAAGGATGCGATGAAAGACGGCTACGCCTTCGAGAAGCGCAGCTGCATGCACTGCGTCGATCCGGGCTGTGTCTCGGTCTGCCCGGTGACCGCCATGCGGCGCGATCCGAAGACCGGTATCGTCACCCACCACCCGGACGCCTGCATCGGCTGCCGCACCTGTATGGTGGGCTGCCCCTACAATGTGCCCCAGTTCGACTATGACAATCCCTTCGGTGAGATCCACAAGTGCCAGATGTGCAACCAGGCCGGGGTGGAGCGCATCGACAACGGCCAGATGACCGGATGCGCCGAGGTCTGCCCCACCGGTGCCACTTTGTTTGGCTCGCGCAAGGCGCTGATGGAAGAGGCCGAGCGCCGCATGACCCTGAAGCCGGGTGAGACCTACAACTATCCCCGCGGCGATGTACGCAATCCGGAGAGCCATCACGAGAAGGCGGTGCCTGAATACCAGGACCACATCTGGGGCGAGAAAGAGGCCGGCGGCACCAACGTGCTGCACATCTCCTCCATCCCCTTCGATCGGCTGGGCATGCCACCCCTTGAGGAGCGCTCCTACGCCTCCATCTCGGAGACGGTGCAGCACACCCTCTACAGCTACATGGCCCTACCCGCCATCGCCCTGGCCGGGCTCACCTATGTGGTGCGGCGCAACACCGACGACGGGGAAGGAGACGACTCATGAGTGCATACCAACCGCTGAAACGGCCGATCCTCACCCTGCCCTTCCTGGTGTTGAGTGTCATCGCCGTGATCGGCACCTACTACCTGGCCCAGCGTTTCATCCACGGTATGGGGGTGGTCACCAACCTCAACGGCGGCTACGCCTGGGGTGTCTGGGTGGTCTACGACGTGGTGGTGGGCACCGCCCTGGCCTGTGGCGGCTACGCCCTGGCTATCACCGTGTATGTGATGAACAAGGGCAAGTACCATCCGCTGATGCGCCCCGCCCTGCTGGCCAGCCTGCTCGGCTACGGCCTGGGCGGTGTCGGCGCCATGATCGACATGGGCCGCTACTGGCAGTTCTACAACCTCTTCACCCCCTGGCACATGAACTTCAATTCGGTGATGCTGGAGGTCGGCCTCTGTGTCGCCACCTATATCCTGGTGCTCTGTATCGAGTTCGCCCCCACCCTGCTGGAGCGGTTCGGCGCCAAGGGACTGGTCAAGGCACTCAACAAGGTGCTGTTCATCTTTATCGCCCTCGGCGTGCTCTTGCCGACCATGCATCAGTCATCCCTCGGCTCGATGCTGATCGCCATGGGCTGGAAGGTGCATCCGCTGTGGCAGTCGCTGCATCTTCAGCCGTTACTGGCAATTCTCACCGCGCTGACCATGGGTTTCGCGGTGGTGGTCTTCGAGGCCTCGTTCAGCGCCGTCGGTTTCCGCCGTCCCTCGGAGACGCCGCTGCTGGCGGGTCTCGGCAAGGGGATCGTCGGCCTCATTAGCGTCTACCTGCTGTTCCGCTTCGGCGAGATCCTGGTCAACGGCAAGCTGGGTCTGATCTTCGCCGGCGACCTGGGCAGCCTGATGTTCCTGCTGGAGACGGCCCTGTTCGTCTTCCCGCTGGTGGTATTGAGTTCAGCCAAATACCGCGGCCATGGCCCGCTACTGCTCTGGGCATCGGTCTCGATGCTCTTCGCCGGCTCGCTCTACCGCTTCAACGCCTTTCTCATCACCTACGATCCGGGCCCGGGCTACAGCTACTTCCCCTCCACCCCGGAGATCATGGTCACCGCCGGCATGGTGGCCCTGGAGATCATGGTCTTCCTGTTCGTGGTGAAGAAATTCCCCGTGCTACACGACGCAAAAACTGCGTGACCTTCTGAGGAGATTCCATTGTGACGACAAGAATTACTGTTGACCCGATAACCCGTATCGAAGGCCACCTGCGTATCGATGTAGAAGTGGATGACGGCAAGGTGAGCAAGGCCTGGTCATCCGGTCAGATGTGGCGCGGCATCGAGAAGATCCTGGTGGGTCGCGACCCTCGAGAGGCCTGGACCTACACCCAGCGTTTCTGCGGCGTCTGCACCACGGTGCATGCCATCACCTCGGTCAGAGCGGTGGAGAACGCCCTCGATCTGGAGGTGCCGGTCAATGCCCAGCTGATTCGCAATATCATCCAGACCGCCCATGCGATCCAGGACCATATCGTCCACTTTTATCACCTCTCCGCGGTGGACTGGGTGGATGTGGTCTCGGCCCTCAGTGCCGATCCGGTGGCCACCGCCAAGCTGGCGGAGAGCCTCTCAGATTGGCCGCTCAACGGCCCCCACGAGATGAAGGCGGTACAGGAGCGGCTCAAAACCTTTGTCGGCAGCGGCCAGCTCGGTCCCTTCGCCAGCGGTTACTGGGGTCACCCGGCCATGAAGTTGCCACCTGAGGTGAACCTGCTGGCGGTGGCCCACTACCTGCAGGCCCTGGACGTACAGAACCACGCCAACAAGATCGTCGCCATCCTCGGTGGCAAGAGCCCCCATATCCAGAACGTGGCAGTGGGCGGCGTGAGCAACTCCATCGGCCACGATGCCCCCTCGGTGCTCAACATCGAGCGCCTGATGCTGATCAAGGGCTTTATCGACAAGCTGGACCAGTTCGTCAAATCGACCTACCTGGTGGATGTGCCGGCGGTGGGTGCCTTCTACCTGGACTGGGCCGGCATCGGCGGTGGTGTCAACAACTACCTGACGGTACCCGACTGTCCCCAGGACGCCAAGGGCACGGTTTTCGATCTGCCCGGCGGCTACATCGAGAACGGCGACATCAACAGCATGAAACCGATCACCACCTTCAGCGACGCCTACTTCCGCGACGGAGTGGCGGAGAGTTCCAAGCACGCCTGGTACACCGGCGGCGACGCCCTGCACCCCTGGGTGGGCGAGACCGAGCCGGAGTACACCGACTTCCAGGATGAAGGTGCCTACTCCTGGGTCAAGGCCCCCACCTTCTACGGCAAACGGGCCGAAGTGGGTCCACTGGCCGATGTGCTGGTGGGTGTGGCCAGCGGTCATGCGGGCTATACCAAGTACCTGGATCAGGCCATGGGCACCCTCAAGGCGGTCTCCCAGAACCCTGATATCCCCCTCTCGGCGGTCAACTCCACCATCGGCCGTCATGCCGCCCGCGCCGTGCGCTGCGCGGTGATGATGGATACCCTGCATGATCAATGGCAGAGGCTGGTGGACAATATCGGCACCGGCGACCTTGACACCTTCAACGCCCCGGTCTTTCCCAAGGGCGAGGTAAAAGGCGTCGGCTTCCACCAGGCGCCCCGTGGCACCCTCTCCCACTGGGTGGTGATCGAGGATGCCAAGATCAAGAACTATCAGGCGGTGGTGCCCAGCACCTGGAACGCCGGTCCCCGGGATGCCAACGACGAGATCGGCCCCTACGAGTCATCCCTGATGGACAACCCGGTGGCAGATCCTGAGAAGCCGTTGGAGGTACTGCGTACCGTCCACTCCTTCGATCCCTGTATCGCCTGCGCCATCCATATGGTCGACACCGAGCAGCAGGAGATCGTGCGGGTCAAGGCACTCTGAAGATTGCAGCCTGGGAGTTCCTGAATGGAAAAAAGTGTAAAAAAGACCCTGGTGATCGGCATGGGCAACGTGTTGATGCAGGATGAAGGTATTGGTGTCCGCGCCGTTGAGGAGCTGGTGAACCGCTATCACATCCCCACTGGTGTGGAGGTCGTCGATGGCGGCACCACGGGCATGGAGTTGTTCGAACCGATGCGCCAGGCGGATAACCTGATCATCGCCGATGCGGTGAATACCGGCGCACCCTATGGCAGCCTGGTACGCATCGCCAACCATGAGATTCCGGCCTTTTTTCAGACCAAGCTATCCAACCATCAGCTCGGTGTCTCAGACCTGCTCGCCCTGCTCACTCTCAAGGGTGAGACACCGGAGCAGGTCACCATCGTCGGCATGGTGCCACACTCCCTGGAGAACCGGCTGGGTCTGACTCCCGAGGCAGAGGAGGGACTGCAGGCCATGGTGCAGATGCTGGTGGGCGAGTTGGCTTCGCTGGGCATAGCACTCGAATCCCGCTCCCAGGCACGCAGGGGGCACTGGAAACGGGAGGCCGAATACGAGATTGCGGCGGGTTTGGCTGGATGAAATGATTCACCGCGAATATTTTATGACAACGTGTAGGGTGGGGCCCTGTCCCACCATTAAACCCGAAATAGGCGTAGGGTGCGGCTTACCGCACTATTGTGCCCCGATGTTCGGATTTTTCGGTGGGGCAGGGCCCCACCCTACCTAAAATACAATTGCGTTCATTTGCGGACTTATTAAAGAGAAGAGGAGACTGCGATGTGCGTAGGCATTCCTGCCCAGGTGATCGAGGCTGGCGATTTCGTGGCCCGCTGCCGCACCCGCAATGGGGAGGAGCAGATCAATATGATGCTGACCGGATCCCAACCTGTGGGGACCTGGTTGCTGACCTTTCTCGGCTCCGCACGAGAGGTGATCAGCGAAGAGGATGCACGCAATATCGATAAGGCCCTGGATGGACTCAGCGCCATCATGAGCGAGAATAAGGACATCGATGTGGATCACTACTTCCCCGGCCTCGGGCAGCCCTGAACCGGAAATCTTTATAAGGTACGTAGGGTGGGGCAGGGCCCCACCCTACTTAAGGAATGGACGATTTTTTTTGCAGGGCAGGGAGTGCCTAAACGAGCCACAATGAGCACCGATATGTCTGACCTGAAAGCACTAACCCAACAGATCGAAGATGTTTTCCTGCGCATCGAGCAGGAGCAGATGCAGGGAATTCCCCTGCTCAATCCCATGCTGAAGGTGAAGAGCGTAGGTTTCCAGGAATTCGAGGGACGCGTTGTCGGCGTCATCATCACCCCCTGGATGATGAATTTGATTATGTTTCCTGGCGAAGACGAGGACTGGAGCGATATGGCACTGGGGCACAAACAGCCCCACCGTTTTCCCGCCAACCAATACAAGTTCATGGTCAACGAGATTGACGGTATCGGTCGCTGTCAGACCCATTCCCTCTACTCCCCCATGCATGAATTCGTCGATCAGGAGCATGCAGAGGCGGCTGCGAGAAGTTTTATGCAGACCTTGATGGTCGAGGTCGAACAGCCGGACGAAGATCCCTATGACGAAGAGCTGCTCGGGCGAATATTGCGCGGAGAGGAAGAGGCCGATATCGACGTCGACGGTTTTGCCGTTGCCGAACAGACATTAGACAGCGGGGAAGAGAACCAGGAGTCGCCGATATCACGTCGGGAATTATTACGTAGTATCTATCATCGGGAGACCTAACCCGGCTTTCGCCGGGCGGTCCCGATTCTACCCCATCAAACCTTGAACTGATTGACCATCTTATCCAGCTGAGCAGAGATCTGCGCTACCTCTTCACTCTCTTTAAGTGTGCGGCAGGTCCCCTCGGCTGTCTGGTGGGATACCTCATTGATGGCAATGATGTTCTTGTTGATTTCACTGGCCACGGAGGTCTGCTCTGAGGCCGCGGTGGCGATCAGGGAATTCATCTCACTGATAGACTCCACCGCGTTGGCAATCTGCGCCAAGGCATCGCCCGCCCGGTTGGAGTCGGTAACGCTTTGGTCAGCCTCTTTCTTGCTGCCGTCCATCACCTTCACCGCCTGGTTGGAGGCCGATACCAACTGCTCGATGATGTCCTGAATCTCATGGGTCGCCTCCTGGGTGCGTTGCGCCAGATTGCGTACCTCGTCGGCCACCACGGCGAAACCGCGACCCTGCTCACCGGCCCGCGCCGCCTCGATAGCCGCGTTCAGGGCAAGTAGATTGGTCTGTTCGGCGATCGCGGTGATCGACTCAGAAACCTGACCGATGCTTTGCGTACCCTCAGCCAGTTGGCGCACAACCACAGCGGCATCGTCGACCCGCTTGGCCAGACGCTTGATGGAGTCGGATACCTGGGCTACCACATCGCTGCCGTCTCCCGCATTGGATCTCGCCTCAACCGCCGCATGTTCTGCGCCGGCCGCATTTTTCGCCACCTCTTCAGCCGCCAGGGTGAGTTCACCGATAGCTACTGTCAGTTGGTTGGTCTCTTTTTCCTGCTGATCCACCCCATCACGAGTGGTCTTGGTGACCGTCGCTAGCTGTTCGGCGGAGTTTGCCAATCCATCCATGGTTTGGGCCAGATCGGTGATCGTCGGCTGAAACTTGTCCAGCATGGTATTGACGGCGGTTCCGACCTGATGAAACTCGTCATTGGCGCCAAGGGTCACCCGTGGACGCAAATCAGCATTGTCACCGATCTTCTCCATGGTGCTCCTCAGTCCTACCAGCGGTTTGATTACCACCTTGCGCATGATCAAGTTGATGATGAAGAGACCAATCATTAAAACCAGAAAATTGATACCGGCACCCACCAACAGCTCGTGTTCGATCGCCTTGTCCCGCTCTCCCAGAGAGAATGTCAGTCTGCCTGCACCAAGGATCGTCCCTTCCGGCAACGCATGGCAGGTCAAACAGTTGGTACCGTTACGATCAGATACGGCGGCAAAGGGTTCGATAATAGTGACAATCCGTTCCCCATTAATCTTCTCCACCTGAACAATCTGTTCACCATTCAAGGCACGCTTGTCAAGGTCGTCCAAGGGTTTCTCATGATCGAATCCTGCGCCAAACGTCTTGTTTACCGCCTCGCCACGCAACATGCGCACCTCACGCACACCTTCACGTTTTTCGATCTTCTGTTTCAACATCTCCCTGTTGCCCATGGTCCCGGTAAACATCATGGCATTCATACTGTCGAGGTAGCCGTGCAGCACATCGAATATTTGATTCTCCGTCAATCTCAGCAATCGATCCTTTTGCTGATGTGCAGAATAGATGGTCACAACAGACATGATGAGAATGAAAATCAGGGCCATCGGAGTCAGAATTTTCCACTGCACCGAGATGTACTTACTCATGGTCAAGCCTTCTGTCTAATGAAACAAACTGGGTATCTGTCTCTATATCTCGGCAACATGTGGTAACTCTTGAGTATATTTGCTGATTTTCAAACAAATATCAGCGCGGAATAGAAACTTAGAGGATTGATAGCGGATTTTTTGCTCCAACCGCATAACAGAGTAAAACAGAAGACTATTCATACCCAATAATGGCTCCACATACTATTTGATATGGGCCTTCACCCTGTCATCAATGAGAGTGCTAAAGAATCCGGAGCGTCTCCCGACACAGTGTATGTGAACTAAATAGGGTCAGCTACCGGCGTTTTGCACCCGGTATGACCGGTTTGAAACTGTTTTGGAGTTTTCTTATGCGCAAAATCGCAATTGCTTCAATGATTCTGGCAACACTCTTCACCCATGGCGTAATAGCTGACCAGACCCTGGCCATGCGCTCGGGTTGCCTTGGCTGCCATAAAGCCGATGCGAAGTTGGTTGGACCGGCCTTCAAGGAAGTCGCTGCTAAATACAGCAGTGAAGCTGGTGCTGTTGACCGACTCGCAGCGAAAGTAAAAGCAGGAAGCACACCCGGTGAACCCCTGGTTTGGGGTAGTGTCGCCATGCCACCTAGCCAGGCGAGTCTAGATGATATAAAGGGTGTAGTTAGCTGGGTAATGACCCTTAAATAGGCGTCGTCTTTGCCCCGATGGGCCCTTCTGCATATCAGGGGTATGCAGGCAAAATTATTCTTCCTTATAATGGAAGCAGTACTTTAGGTTGGACATACCAAGTGGATTACTGTGCGCGTTAAAACAGTCAATCCTATAAATAGATTCATTAAGGAGCTCTTCAATGTCTAGTAGCACGACTCTCTTACTTTCATCGACACTCTGCGCCTCCCTTTTGGTGGGTTGCAGTGCCGGACCGGCACCGGTAAGTTTCAAGTCAGAGGTCAAACCATTGGTCGACAAATATTGCACAGAGTGTCATCTATCCGGGGGGGCAGGAGCAGAAGCCAGCGGTTTTATCACCGAGAGCTATGCAAGCCTGATGAAGGGCACAAAATTTGGTCCCGTGGTGGTGGCTGGCGATCCGCTTTCCAGCTCGTTCTATCGCCTGGTTGCCGGCAAGGTTGATCCATCGATTCGCATGCCCCATGGCAAGGAAGCGCTAAGTGAGGTGGAGATCGCCATGATTGAAAACTGGATCATTCAGGGTGCCCAAAACAACTGACCTCATATAACCCTTTGCTCAGCACAAAAAAAGCCATGCCGTAAGGCATGGCTTTTTTTTATTTCCTGCAGTGACCTCCTGCCCGGTATTGTAAATAGACCCATCCCCCCTTTTTAAGCCGCCAGCGAACCGTTATGATGCACCGACTGGAAAGTGCTAACCATGAGGATTCCATGAAAAAAACACCACATACCCTACTCCCATGCCTGTTGTTAAT
>NATW01000070.1 GCA_003094555.1 gamma proteobacterium symbiont of Ctena orbiculata | reverse complement strand
TTGAAATCTATACCCTGGTGATTGGGAAAATTCTGGTCTTCTGAGGCGATCACCGCGAGTTGCATGGCGGCTGGTATATACGCCAGATCCCACCAAACATGCAGCGATTCTATTGAGTGGTCGAGCGGTGGATTGAATTCACGCTGAAGTTTCCACGACCACGTTGGTGGATCGACGAAACGGAGCGTCAGCAGCAATGCCGATAGCAGGGTAAAGAATGCGATGAATAGAAGAAAGATCCATCTTGACAATCTCTTATAAAGGCGGGAGAAACGAGCTTTTTTGCGAGGTTTTCGGGCCATGCCACATCTGTTCTGATTTCAAGGCAGAAAGGCTAGAGTAGGTGTTTGCCATCAAAAAGATCGTACTCCATTGAGATTGGATCGATCCCCTCAATACAGCCCAGATTAACCCGGAAGTGTCCTGGAAACCTGGCGGTTTCATGAAAGGTGTAGATACCGCAGCGAGTACAAAAGTAGTGCTTGGCCGTCTTGGCGCCAAATTGATAGAGGCCCAATGCACCCTCTTCCGCCTGAATATTGAGTTGGTCCCGGGGAATCACCTGGGTTGTCATCATTGCACCCTTGCGGGTACAAATTGAACAGTTGCAACGCAATCCCTTTTCAATCTTGTCGCCATTGAAGGAGAAGCGGACAGCTCCACAATGGCAATTGCCTTGGTAGTATTCACTCATATTGATTTCCGGCCATGTCAAAACATCTCATAATGTCACATGTCACTGCTGGAGGCTTAACTCCCTGTCCCTGAATTTTTTATCCCTTTATATATCATTTGATATCACTTTTTCGTGCCAATGGGAACAGCCCCTTTATCTGTATGGAACCTATGTTACAAATCAGTGCAAAAAGATAACAGAAGTGAACCCTCAGGGACCTCTGTCAAAGCCCCGCATTCCCATCTGGAATTAAAAAAACATAAATCGAGCAGAAATGGGAAATACCACAACAATTCTGCAGATTAATAAGAAACTTGCGGCCGTAACCCTATATAGATTCATGGATTGCACTGCATATCCATTTGAACAGGCATATTTCCTTACATCCACTCTGTTAAATGCGAAACCCTGCCCTGCTATAAATCAGGCAAATGCAAAGCGGTAGAGACAGAGTGAAAGCGTGATGATCCCATTACCCAGTGGAAAAGTGGCCGGAATAAGCAACATACGTGCGCGTTACCACGCAATGCGACTCAATCGTGAGGTCAGAACCGATACAACTCATCGTGATTTGTATGGTTTTGTGGATATCGTGGTCAAGCCCGAGCGTGTGAAGAGCATACCCTATCAGCCCTCTTTTCTCTTCTCCGGTCATACCCTTGCAGACCTGCCCCAGACCCTCTGGTCAGCATCTGATCGCAAGGCCTTCGATGCATGGATACAACAGGAACAGCAGATCAGGGAGATCGAGCAGGTACGAAAACGCGTTACCGGTGATGAATTCAGATTGACAGAGAGGGAGTACGACTACCCAAAACGACTCTACAGTTGTTTGCAGCAAAAGCTGGAGCAGGTATCGATGAATCGTGCTTCGCCGGAACAGTGGCGGCGAACAGTGTTGAACATGACCCGATCCGGTATCCGCGAGGAAGAGATAACCTGGTCCGGCCTGATACCATTTCTGGAGAGTATGGAAAAGGAGACCACCACCCTTACCAGGGAACAGCTCTTGGCACAGTTGGATTTCTCGATCATCCGCCTGAGTCTGACCAACGAACTGATCGCTGATCATGTCAGCAGACTTGAATTTAGTGAAACTCCCACATCGAAACTGATCAACCACTCAATCACACCCAGAGCAATAAAAGAGCCCAGTGAGTGTTGTGTACTTCGCTATGTGGACCCTGTCCACTACTACAAGATCGGCTATCTGAAAAAACAGAAAAGCTGGGATACCCCCACCTCATCACAAAAGTGGTTTGCGCTCGATTCAATGGGTAATCCAATTGGTGATGAAAATACCAATCAACACCACTATTCATCCAAGGAGCAGGCCTTCTCCGCTGCCAGCCGCCATGCACTGCAACATTTAGGCATACCCGTTGACTACACCCACTATGGCCGTTATGAGCATAAAAGCCTATATGGCGGCAGTGACTACCGGGAGTGGTTGTTGACCTTACCCGATTATCCCCTTACCCATTTCATCAGCCACTACTATGCCCGCAACCTGCTTGTACACTTTCGTACCAAACATCGTATAGACACCCATGGCAGACGTCTGCTGTTCATCGAGGAGATACAGAGCGATTGGCACCAGGCCGGCGCCATGTACGGCTACCTAAACCGTTGGCCCGGCAGGATAACACCTGCCCCTTTTCGCAAGGAGTGGCTTGGTTTGGCGCTGAAACTCCTCCTGATACATGCCGCTGAACATGACTTAGAGGGCATCGCATGGACACGGGGAGAGATCCAGGAGTCTCACTATTTCAAAAAACTGTCCACCGTGAGACGACTCTATGACAATGAGATACCCAGAGTGTTTGGACGGCTCTGCAAGGGACTGGATCTATCAATCGATAGCACCAGGATCTCCACCAAAGAGCCGCACCTGCATATAGCCCGGCACTGGGACAAGTGGTTCCTGACCAACGAAACAGGCAGCATCTGTACCCGTCCCCGTTATACCCAACAGGAAGCCATGCAGGTGTTGTCCAGGCACTGCAAGCAGATCGACTTGGAAGTACCCGTATTGAATCTCACCCAGAAGGCTAAAGATTGTATAAGGAAAAGTGGTTTTCCCCTGTTTGGTGAAAAAGCTCCCTAGGGCCGATTGATGCTCCCCTTTTGCGGCATTTTGCGTATCCATGGCTGTTGTGATTTCAGTCCTTCGGGCAGGTTGTCCAGTGCTTTTGCGGCATCTGTATAAGCGTCATACATACCATACAGTAGGATATGCCATGCCTTGCCTTCACGATCGGCGGTGATATAGGCCAGCTCATTCTGCAAACCATGCTTGCCGGCAAATGCAGCGATTGCCGGTTCGCTGGAAACACCAATCAACTGAATGGTATAACCGCCGCGACTTCTTAACGCCCGCCAGGCATCAGTCGCTGATGGCTGCTGTGCCAAGGCTTGATTATCACTCTTCTGCACCGGTTGGGAAGAGGCTGCCTGGTCGATTGTTGCAGATGTTTCTTCCTGGCTGTCGGGTTGCACAAGCGTCTGTTCGCCAAGTTGTTCTAACTCAACCAGTCGCTGTTCCAACTCCTCCTGCTTGTTTATCAACTCCTCGACTGCCAGTAAATCATAATCATTGTCCCTCTCGGCAGCAGAGGCGTTCATCAGCTCCTCGATCTCGTTCCGGGTCAAATAGTTTTCACTGACTTGCATCAACTCCAGGGAGACATCACGCTCGACGCCACCGAGCTTGCTGGAAAAGTACTGGTACCCTAATATTGCGGATAGCAGTAGCAGTCCCAGCAGCCCGCCGATTGCCATGCTGTGATAGGTTCTGCTCGAGTGGGCTTCCTCTACCTGAGTACCAAGCAGGCCAAGCCGTTGAGTCATCTGTTCCGACTCCTGCTGGCGTTTACCATACTCAGAGGTCATCGCCTCGAGGAAGGTCTTCTGCTTGTCATTCTGTTCCAGTAATCCCAGGTGATCTGTCCTGAGCTCCGTAACCACCTCGGAGAGGGTATGATTGCTTTGCTCCTGGAGTGCCAGCCGTTCCTGGTTCTCGGATTCCGTCTCCAACAACCTGTTGTGCTTGGACTCAATATTGCCGAACTGCTCTTGCAGGGAGATTTCCAGGTCATCAAGTCGCTGTGTCAGCCCGTCATTCAACCCGGATTGTTCCGCCAGCTGAGCCAATGCTGTTTTCACCCTTTCCTGTAGAGAGTCCAGTCCCAAGTCGCTTAGCTCGCGAATCTCCTTTTGTTCTTGCTCGACTGTCGACAACTGCTGTGTGAGCTCTGTCTGCCTCTGTTCTTCCTGTTGCAGCGCCTGCTGCAACCTATCGAGTCGCTCACTAAGATTGATATTGCTCTCTTGCAGACTACTGGTATCCTCTTGCAGGGTAGCAGTGGTCAACTTCAGATCCACACCATGCCTACCCTGCTCCACTACCTCTTCGGCCAGATTGGTCAACTTTTGCAACTGATCCTGTGCAGCCTCATCCTGTTCTTTTAACTGGCGCTCTGTGATTATCAAACGCGCCTTGATTTCATCGAGTCTGAGGTTGATATCACTGTTAGTGGTGGCGAGAGCCTGCTGTAGTTGTTCCCGATTCTCGGCTTGTTGATCCAGGTTGGTGGCAATTGAGCCCAACCAATCTGCTGCTTCTTGCTCATCCGTATCGATCGCCTGCAGCTTGGTTTGCAGTTCGCCGATCTCCTTTTTCAACTGCTTAACCGTCTCCTCAACCTTCTCTTTCTGCTCCTCTATGACGGGTGCGATTGAAGCCAATGGATCCGGTAGGTCCGCTTGCTGATCGATGTAACTGGAAAGTCGAAGATCGATGGACGCAAGCCGCTCTTCCAAACCATGGCGATTACCCGACATATCATCGTTTAGAAGCTCGACCTGTTTATACAGAGACTCACTCTTGGCCGCATGTTCGCTTAATGCGCCATCAAAGGAATCGAGGCGGGTTACCAACTCACTGCTCTTTTCAGTCAACAGGGATTGCATATCCCGTTCAACCTTATCGAGCTTCTGCTCCAAGCTCTCCAGATGGGAGTGATCGGCATTGGATACCGGTTCGAGATCCTTCACCAGGGTCTCTAACTTGGATAGGCGATTCTCCAAGACCTCACTCTTGCGCGCCTTGTCTTGCTGTTGACTCTCTAATCTGGCACCAGTCTCACCAATACGATTGGAGAGTTCCAATAAACGGCGTTCCAACTCTTTATGCTGGCCGCCCTTCTCGGTGACCTGGTGCCTGAGATGCTCAATTTCGTGGCGCAGGGGTTGAGCGCTCTCCTGTAGCAGCTGCGTGACATCCTGTTGCGGGCCTCCCCGCTCAATTAAATCCTGTGCCAGTTTCTGGCTGAGTTCAGCGATATCGTTTTGTAATCCCTGGATCTGCGCCTCATGCTTCGAATCACTCACCAGCAGCTCACTGCCACTCTCTTCGAGACGTCGGATATGGGACAGCATTTCAGCCACATCTCGGCGCAGATCATCAGTATTATTCGCGACCATGTCGGCCGATTGACTGTCACTCTCCAACGCCTGCCTGAACACCTGATGCTGCTCATGCAATGATGCCAACTCTTCATTCAAATGGTCGATGTGGCGTTGAGTCTGTTGTTGTTCTGCGCTGGCTTCTTCGGCGGAAACACCCTCTGACGTTTGCAGCTGTAGGGACTCCAGCAGGTTGCTGAGGTCCTCTTCCTGATTGATCAGTTGTTGGATCTGTGTCTGCATCTCTTGCAGACGTTGTTGCAAGGCCGAATCAGCCTTACTCAACTGATCCAGATGCAAGCCTTGATTGAGTTTGTCATGGGAAACTCGATTGAGCCGGTTGTTCAGATCGGCGAATTGGTCGACCAATCGCTTTATTCTGACCGCGAGTTCTTTTTTCTTGAGCTTTTTCTTTTTCACCGGCTTTGCTGAGAGATAATCTTAAACAATGTTTCTATCTCAATAAAAAATCAGGAAATATCCTTATATTTTTAGCATAGATTTGCTCAGGTTGATACCTCATGCATCGATTTTTCAAATAAAAACCGGTCCTGGTGAGAGGTTACGAACAGATAATGGGAGTGAATAATTAAACTGTGAAAACGAGGGTGCGATAAACCTCTGCTTGTAAACCCTATCGCCAGGATTTAGAATCCTATCAAAATAATATTCAACAAAGGGAGCTTGTTCATGAATAAACTTAAATGTTTGTTTATACTAGGAATTACAGGGTTTTTTGGGATAGCAAACGCACTACCTATATTCAGTCACAGTGTGGATAGCCTGGGTCTGTACACCATAAGCGCCGATGGGACCGCTGAGCCAACCGGTCTTGCCGGACTGAATGTGGATAGCATCAGCGGGACGGCTGTCGGCAGCGACTACGGGATCAATTATTCCGATTATTTTTCAATTATTGACACCAATTCTGACAACCTGCTCTCTTTCACTTTTTCCAATAGCAATGATCTAACAGAATTAACCGGATCTGCCTTTTATGGTGATGAATCGAGCGAGGCATTTGCCTATCCCCTCGTCGCTGATGTAGTGAATCCTCCCTCACCTGAACCTGAATCCCCTCCCACACCGGCGCTGACTCCGACACCGGATGTACCGGAACCTTCGACCTTCCTTCTCTTAGGCGTGGGTCTAATAGGACTTGGATTAATCCACTATCGTAAGATCAAGTCTTTGTAATTATTCCCAGCGAATCGAATCATAGGGAGACCCCACCCCGGTCTCCCGTTTTTCATCATCATTAATGATGAATTCCTATCTTCCAGGCAGGGCATCCGCTTGGCTTCAAGAACAGACACAGGATCCTGGACTCAGGACTCACATCTATCTTCGATCGCAATCCCTTTTTTATATTCTGCGATATGCAGAATCTCCGCTATCTGCTTGTGGTACGCCGTATCCGAGGGCCAGTAGAATACATCGCCGGTCTCTTTCTCCTCAATCCACCTGGCGGCGCCTTCGCTAGATCGGGTAATCAGTTCTTTGATCTTAGCGTTAGAGGGGTTTCGATAAACAATCATATTCCTGCTCCTTCCGCTGTCTGTTTTTCTTGATCACTATTATCTCAACCACAAAAAGCGCGAAATAGTGAATAATACCTATCGCAATTGTTAGTTAGTGCACTCTCGAGTCACTTTGCTGGCAGGAGACTGTGCGATATTGGGGGCACACCACTGCCCGGTAAATTGCACATTTCGGATATCAACTTTGTAAAGTGAGGGCTATTGTCGTCATATGTATTGAATAAGCCGCCGCGGTATGGCTCTTCGGTTCCACAAAATGTAGGGCATTCAATATGAGTGGATTCTGATGGGGTCCTTTGTATCTGATATACATCTTCCTGTCTTCTCCTGATATACCCTAAATAAAATAATAATTTGTAGGATGATTCCTACATTATTTCAATAGCACTATCCGTATAATTAGCCTTAAAATTATGAGTTCCGAGCAAAGCACCATGGATCGAAAGGACTTGCTATTAGTTTCTGACAGAGAACGTTGTAAATATTTTGCGAGAAGATTTCTGAACACACCCCAACAACGAATGAGCGTGATTTCAGTATGATTTACCTATACAAACGTTTTTGAAATAGAAAAACTGTAGTTGCAGTAGTCGTTAATCTTACTGATGCCCTGTCTCTTTTGTGATACTTGACAACTTTTGTTGACATATTTTTCCTTGAGGTTACAACATAATGCATGCAACAGTACTGCAATCTCTAGCAACCCATAATTACCCTATTCAGCCTGATCTGTAGCACAGTAATCAGAAGGTATTTCCCATGGAAAACAGACGCATTGGCGAAGGCCCTATTCCCCCCATTCCTGAGCTCTATATCAATAAACATCAGGTTCATGGTTTAACCATATTAAGAAAATTTGGTTGGAAACTGGTATGCATCAGAAGATCGGATGATATCAATCCCTCTGTAATCCTTAAAAACAAAGCGGAAGATGCTTTGGGCATACTCGAGACAGATGGCACGCTACGCATAAACATAGACCTGGAAATTAGAAAGGCGAGTATATTTGAGCCCAGCTCAGTTGATTCCAATACAGATTATCTTCTATCTAGATATACAGAATCGAATGTTAAATAATTCAGTGGTTACATAAACACGCCAATAATCCATTAATATCTTTGGTCATCCCTCGCGTCGCTTCCGGCAACAATCATCTTACTAACGAAAGTAGTACTCCACCAACAATCATAACAAGTAAAATTGGCGCTATGCCCAATACATGTTGCCACTGCTCCAAACGCTTCAGATTCAATAGAGTAAATCCTAGCAAATAGAACGCAAGGCTGAGCGACAGGATATAGAAAGCCGCAAAAGTGAGCGTAGCGGCAGCAGCTCCTGCCAAATCGTTTGACCAACCGATTAAACGCGGCAAGACTAGCGACAACACGAGCGAAACAACACTTCCGACGAACAGGGATGTGATAGTGGATTTTTCGCTGTTATTGTTCATGACGTGTAAGGCAGTAGGTGGAGTTCCCACAGTACGGTAGACACTTCCGAGCTATGATTGAGCATAGGAGGAAGTATATGAGTAGTCAACGATTTAGTCCGGAATTCAAAGAGGAAACTGTTCGGCAGATTGTGGATCGAGGATATGCCGTTAGCGAGGTGTCAGAGCGATTAGGTGTTTCTGCACACAGCCTTTATAAGTGGGTTAAGGCGGTAAAACCCGACAAAAGTGAACAGCAAGCAGCTGAATTGATCGAAGCGCAAAGCGAGATTTTGAAGCTGCGCGCGAAACTACGTCGGACAGAAGAAGAGTGCGACATACTAAAAAAGGCCGCGGTACTTTGCCAAAGAGCCCGAGTAAAGTACCGTTTTATCAATGATCACCGACATCAATATGACGTTCAAACGATGTGTCGGGTGCTCAAGGTCTCACGTAGTGGGTTCTATGCATGGTTACACAAACCGCTTTCTGATCGTGCCATAGAAGATTTACGGCTCTTGGAACTGATTCGGGCTTCTTATGTGGCCAGCGGAGGTGTGTACGGCTCCCCAAGAGTGTTTCTCGATCTTAGGGAAACGGGAGAGCGATGTGGCGTTCATTGAGTGGCAAGAATTATGCGAGAAAACAAGATCAAAGCGCTATTAGGCTATAAAACCCCAAAGCTCATTGCCGGGCGGCCGTCGATTATTGCACCCAACCACTTATAGCGAGAGTTTTTCGTTGAGCAGCCAAACCAGGTTTGGGTGACCGATATTACCTACCTTCGGACCTGGCAAGGTTGGCTCTATTTAGCTGTCGTGATGGATCTGTACGCTCGCCGTATCGTCGGTTGGTCAATAAAGCCTTCTCTTTCACGAGAGATCGTCCTTGATGCCTTGCTGATGGCGGTATGGCGAAGAAGGCCACAGCAGCAGGTCTTGGTTCACTCGGACCAGGGTTCACAGTACGGAAGTGATGACTGGCTACGCTTCTGTCGGGAGCACAATCTAAAACCCAGCATGAGCCGAAAAGGAAATTGTTGGGACAATGCGGTCGTTGAATCGTTTTTCAGCAGTTTAAAGAAAGAACGTATCAAGCAGCGTATCTATAAAACACGGGATCTTGCCAGAGCAGATGTGTTTGACTATATCGAAGTGTTCTATAATCGTACACGCAGACATAGTCATCTCGGTGGAGTTAGTCCAGAGGCATTTGAGCATGCCTCATTTTGAGGGTTCGGTGTGTCATCTAGACTGTGGGAACTCCACTTCTGTGTAAACTTTGGCGATTGTTGAAGATGATGGATCGTGCAGGAACCGAACCGGTGAAATAATCTTTTAATCTACTTATTTGGAATGGTGGCAAAGATTGAAGTGGTATTTTCGGTAGCGGTACAGGGCGCAATGATTGTTGAACGAGATTGTGCCTGATGTGAGATGTCAGGGGTTACTAATCGGTAACCCCTTGATTATATGGTGGGTCGTATAGGAATCGAACCTATGACCACCTGATTAAAAGTCAGATGCTCTACCGACTGAGCTAACGACCCGAAAATCGGAACGCGCAATACTACCCTAGAATCATCCCTGAGTGAACCCCGAATCCTGTCTCGATAGCGAGTGTCTGCCGCTGAGACTATTTCATCAGGTCGACGACCTCTCCTCGCTCCCGCATCTCTTCCGCCCTGGCCTGGACGAAACGCTGAAAATTGGGTTGATCCCGGTAGCTGCCCGAGCTGACGTAATCCATCACGGCCTGGGTATGGAAGCTGCGCAGATAGGCCTCGGAGCGGAATACCTCCCTACCCTGGCCATCGAAGAACAGCATGCTCGGTGCATACTGGACCCCCAGATTCTCGGCCCAATCCGTCGCCTTCATCGATTTGCCGTCGGGAGTGATCAATGCTTCGCCGGACCAGATATCCACCAGTGCCACATCGAACTCCCCCAGGCTTGCCTGCAGCTCGGGTTGGGAGAGGATCTCCTGATGCAGTTCATCGCAGGGAGGACACTGCTTCATCTCCATCAGCACCAGCAGGGGCCTCTCTTTCCCCTTGGGGGAGCGGCGCAGATCCATGGGTGGCTGCAGGTAGTCCGGCTGACGATGCAATTTGCCTGTCGAGGCCACGGGTTGGATACGCGCCAGATAATCCCGGAAGGAGAGTTTGCGCTCCTCTCTGCCAGCCACATAGTCGAGTGCGGCCATGAAGCGGTGAGGTGCGTAGTAGCCGTTGACACGCAGTACCTTGCGCCCCTGTTCATCGAGAAACAGCAGCGTGGGGGTATACATGACCTTCATCGATGCGGCGAACGCCTTTTCGGTGATACTCTCCCCATCCAATCCGCTGACTTCCCTGTCTCCCCATATGTTGATCGCCACCAGTTGAAAGCCTTGCCGGGTTTTATCCACGATCTCCTTGATGGAAAAATTCTCATTCAGCAGTTTGGCGCAATAGGGGCAGCCATCCTGATGGAAATAGAGAATCAGGCGTTTACCCTCATGCGTCGCCTCCTGCAGATCCTCCTGAAGATCGAGAAAGGAGTTCTTGAACCAGGCCGGCTTGTCATGAAATCCCGGATTCACCAGCCCCTTGCCCAATCCTTCCTGACTCTCTGCGGCATGCAACTGAGATAGGCCAAACAGCAGTAGAATCGATAGTGTGGTGGCTTTCATCATCTGTTGTTCTCTTTGTATACCTGATATGTAGAGATAGAGGTTAAATTTCACCGAGAGTGCCGATCACCTCATATCCGTATGGATAAGGGGGCTGACAGGTGACAAAATTTTGTCGAATTATCACCTCCAATCCTGGCAGACACCCCGGAATCCTGTGTCGTAATTTTGGCACACACCCAATTTAACATTTATTACTTATTGTTTTTGTTATGTTTTTTAACATTGGCATGGCTTTAGCATAATCAAGGGTAGGATTTAACCTTGAGTGAGCTTTTACAATGAGCGGCATCTATAGCACACCTCAGACCCCGACTGCAGCCGAACCCATGCAGGTCTCTCAGTCATCATCGGTGATGGAGAACACCCTGGGCCTGGTTTTGCAACTCAGCGGGAAGCTGCAGACCACCCTCGAGGTGGATGCGGTGATTGAGCTATTCGCCAATGCCGTGCAGACTCAATTTCACTATGACACATTTGAATATCGTAGCAAGGATGGGGATATCCATATCCAATTTGGTGAAGATCCGGGCCGAAACAGGCTCAAGTATGACCTGAATGTACTGGATACCGCCCTCGGCCACATTATCATCAGTCGTACCAAGCGCTATAAGAAGAGTGAGATCAAGCAGATCGAGAACCTGCTTGCCGCCCTGCTCTATCCCCTGCGCAATGCGCTGCTCTACCGGGCCGCCATTCAGAGCGCCTTCATCGATTCACTCACCGGGGTAAAGAACCGCAGTGCCTTCGATGAAAATTTCAGTCGCGATATCGAATTCAATCGTCGTAAAAAGAGCGATCTCTCCCTGTTGGTGTTGGATATCGACTTCTTCAAGAAGATCAATGACCAGTATGGCCACGCGGTGGGTGACATGGTATTGAAGGAGATCGCCGCCTCCGTGGAACAGACCATTCGTAGCAGTGACGCCCTCTACCGCTATGGCGGTGAAGAGTTCGTGGTGGTATTGAACGATACCAACATTGCCGGAGCCAAGCTGTTGGCAAAGCGTATCCGTCACAATGTTGAAAATCTGCGTATCAAATCGTTGAAGGATGTGCGCATCACCCTCAGTGTGGGTGTCAGCGCCCTGCTTGAGCAGGACACCCCCCAGGGCCTGTTCGAACGTGCCGACGCCGCACTCTATCAGGCCAAACAGAATGGACGCAATCAGGTCTTCACGGCAGAGATCCCACTGGCCAGTTGATCATCCGGGTAGGTGCATAATTCGACCAGCGGGCAGTTGTCGCAAAGGGGTCTTTTGCTGCAATGCGCCTTTGCATGTTTCACGATCAATGCATGGTATTCGTTGAAGAGTGCGGTATCACTCGCCAATGCCGTTTCAAATCCCCCACGCAACGGCTCATATCCACAATCATCCGCTATCCATCCCAAGCGGCCGAACAGGCGCCGGGTATAGGCATCGATGACAAACACCGGCCGCTCGAAGGCATAGAGTAAAATATCATCCGCCGTCTCCGGCCCGATGCCGTGAACCGACAGCAGCCGCTCGCGCAACGCCAGGGTATCCAGCTGCTCCAGGGCGGGATTCTTTTGCAGATACCGGCACAGACTGTGCAACCGTTTACTCTTGATATTGAAGTAGCCGGCCGGACGGATCAGTACGGCCAATCTATCCCCCGGCAGGGCGAGCAGGGATTCAAGGGTGAGTGCGTCAATGGCTTTGAGATTATGGATCGCCTTTTCCACGTTCGACCAGGCGGTATTCTGGGTCAGCACCGCCCCCACCATCACCTCGAACGGGGTGTCCGCCGGCCACCAGTGCTGAGGTCCATAACGATCGAACAGACACCCATAGACCGCCATCAGCCGGGCAGTCGAGAGTGTCAGCGCGAGCGTCTTGTTCCGCCTCGCTTGCCTTTCCATATAGTGTCGCTGGCAGTGCCGGATGATTTGTCGGTCTGCTTTTTACCCCCGGGCCCCGGTTTTTTCTTGCCCCTGACCTGATGGGACTTCTCCGGCTTGGCCCCGGTACGGCCCTTAGCTTCACTACGCGGGGGTTTGGCCCGCTGGGGCTTTTTCTGCTTGGCCACCCTATGCCCCATGATGTTGAGCAGATCATTTACCTCCTGCTCACTCAGGTAGCGCCAGCGTCCCACTTTCAGGGCGCTCTCCAGTATCACGCTGCCGTAGCGCACCCGTTTGAGACGACTGACCCGGGCGCCCACCGCCTCCCACATGCGTCTGACCTCCCGCTGGCGGCCCTCCATGATCACCACGTGATACCAACGATTGATGCCTTCACCGCCGGATTCGACAATCTCCTCGAAACGGGCCGGTCCATCCTCCAGCTCCACCCCATGGGTCAGCGTCTTCAACTGGGCTTCGGTGACCTCGCCCATCACCCTCACCGCATACTCCCGCTCCACCTGTTGGCTGGGATGCATGAGTTGATTGGCCAGTTCACCATCGGTGGTGAGCAGCAGCAGGCCGGAGGAGTTGATATCCAGACGCCCCACAGGTATCCAGCGCCCGTGCTTGAGCTTGGGCATGCGTTCGAAGACGGTATGCCGACCCTCGGGATCCTTGCGTGTCACCAACTCACCTTCCGGCTTGTTGTAGACAATGACCTCCCTGACCGGCGCCTCGAGCAGCCGTTTAGCCACCCGTTTTCCATCCACGAATATGACATCGTCGGGGCTCACCCGCTGCCCCAATACGGCAGCCACACCATTCACTTCTACCCGCCCCTCGACGATCCAGCCTTCGATCTGACGCCGTGAACCCATGCCCGCATTGGCCAGGACCTTTTGCAGGCGTTCGCCGGCTCTCTCTTTACTCTGATTCATGGGCAGCGGGCTTGGATGGGGGTTCATCCTCGGAATCGGTCTGATTCATCCGCTCCTCTGGTGCTGTCTCGTCCCTGGCAGTCGCTGATGCATCCTCCTCCACGGGTTCTTCACCGGACGGCTCATCATGAATGGGGATGGTGTCTTCACCCTCCACGGATGCAAGCCCTTCGGGGTCTTCATCCAGATCCTGCTCGGCTTCTGCTTCTGCTTCTGCTTCT
>NATW01000069.1 GCA_003094555.1 gamma proteobacterium symbiont of Ctena orbiculata | reverse complement strand
CCGCAACTCAACCACTTCGGCTACCGCATCCACCAATATTCCCACGACCTGTTTTTCAGATTCAATTACGATGATACGACTGGCATCATCCACTTCCTTGGTGGGTAGACCAAAGCGGGTTCGGGTGTCGATGACTGTCACCACATTACCACGCAGATTGATGATACCCAGGACATAGGATGGTGCACCGGGTACGGGAGCGATCTCTGTGATACGAAGTACCTCCTGCACCTGCATTACATTGATGCCGTAGACTTCATCCATCAAAATGAACGTTACAAACTGGATCAGCGGACCACCGCCAGCCTCTTCATCGTCTTCAATTGTCATGCTTACACCTCATCGTATTATCACTCTTTTATCTGAACGGAGTGATCGTTTGTAGCTTACTCTGTTCAGTCGGCAAGCATCTTCAATATCCCATCAACATCCAACAACACACTTAACTCCTGTATGATGATACCTGCGTACCATGGCCGTATCCCGCTGCCAGTACGCCACCGAACTTCCTCTTTGTCCACCAATAGCGTATTGCAGATCCTGTCTACTGCCAATGCTCTCTGCCCATCACCGATCAATAACAGGTGCTGCGGTGCGACAGAGCTATTCTCATCCACTCTTTCCGGCATCAACAGCATGGCGCTGTTTATGGCCACGACCTTTTCATCCCTGTTGACTATGACGCCCATGGACCAGACTGGTTGCCCGGGCAATTGACTCGCCTCTCCCGAGAAAGTGAGGATTCCCACCAAGGATGAGAGGGGAATTCCCAACTTGATGCCGTTAACCTCGAACAACAGGACTTGAAACGCTTCGTCAACCCAGTCCGGCATGGTAGGCAGGGTATCTTCACGCCTGATCGTCGCTTGTGGTGTTGGCGCCAGGATCGTTTCCGGATGCTCGTCATGTTTAATATCGGCATCAGCTAATGGCTCTTTAACCTCCACCTTAGGAGGCGCTACCGCCAGATCGTCAATCTCTGATAACAGCGTATCGAGATAGCTTTTCAGTGCACTGTCCGGCTCGGCAATTTTGTTGGCCAGCTGGGTTGGTTGAGACTGCCTGGCCCGACCGTTCATGTAGCCATACCCGCTTGAATTACCGGCTCCTCTGCTTCATCGAGAAGGTTCTGCAGTAGCTTCTCATAGGCCGTGACACCCCGGCTCTGGGGTGCGAACAACGCAGGTGGTATACCGGCCTTACTGGCTTCTCTGAACAGGGTATCCACAGGTATCAGGCTATGCCATACACACCCGGGATAACTCTCTCGCATCACCCTGAGACTGTCTATGGAGGCCCTGGTACGTCGATCGAACATGGTGGGCACAACAAGATAGGGCAGTGGTATATGCCTGGATTTCGTGACCATCTCCAGGGTGTGCAACATCCTCTCCAAGCCCTTGAGGGCGAGAAATTCGGTTTGTACCGGGATGATCAGTTGTTCACAGGCCGCCAGGGCATTGATCATCAACACCCCGAGAATCGGTGGACAATCGAGAATCACATGATCGTATTGATTCTGAAGTCGCGCCAGTGCCTGCTTGATCACCAACCCCATTCCGTCCATTTTTCCAGCCTGACGGTCCAGGGTAGCCAGGGCCATCTCTGCCGGCATCAGATCCAACCCTTCTGTGCCTGTGGGATAGATCAGGCTGAGGGGATCCACCTGCTTTTGTTGCGCCACGGCCTTGAACAATGAGTAAACACTCTCGTCCAGAGCATCCGGATCATACCGAAAATAGCTGGTCAGGGAACCGTGTGGATCGATATCGACAAGCAGCGTGCGCAACCCCCACTGGGAGAGCAATCCGCCCAAAGAGACAGTGGTGGTTGTCTTACCCACCCCTCCCTTTTGATTGGCTACTGTCCAGACCTTCATTGGCCACCCGTGGGAAGATCGATGACACGGTCATCGCTCCCGTTCATACCCATGATAATGAGTGAGACACGGCGATTTTTCGCCCGTCCCGATTCTGTCGTGTTTTCCGCAACCGGCCGGTGTTCCGCATAGCCCACGGCGGACATGCGTTGCGGTTTGATCCCCATGCGGGTCATCAAATGGACCACACTTGCTGCACGGGCTGCGGATAACTCCCAATTCGATGGAAACTCATCGGTCTTGATGGGACGGTTGTCGGTATTGCCTTCCACTTGTATCTGATTGGGCACGGTATTTAACACCCGGCTGATGTTTCTGAGTGCCTTCACGGCCGCTCTTGACAGATGCGCGCTGGCACTGGGAAACAACATCTTGTCTTTCATGTTCACGATCACCCGATCCTCAGTGAAGCTGACCTCAACCAGGTCCTGATCGACATAATCAATCAACATATCCTCAATGGTCGCCGCAAGGAAACTGAGTCGTTGAGTCTCATCATTCGGCAGCGTGCCAATCGCATCCATATTCAGGCCCTGTTCCTGATAGGTACCTGGTCCCTGGATCTGTTCGGTCTCTATCAGGGCATTCTCCTGCGCCAAACCCACTGCATTACCTGGAGAACGATTGAGTTCGCCGACCTGAATCGGTTCGAGACTGCGGCTGCTCTCCTGAAAGGCATCGGTCAGTGTTTGAGAGAGTACCCTGTACTTGCCCTCATTGACCGAGGAGACCGAGTACATGACCACGAAAAATGCGAATAGCAGGGTGATAAAATCGGCATACGAGACGATCCAGCGCTCATGATTGACATGTTCCTGTTTACGCTTGCGTCGCCTGCTCATTGGAGGAATCCATTGAGCTTTGTCTCGATGCTGCGTGGGTTATCGCCCTCGGCGATCCCGATCACACCCTCGATGACCATCTCGCGGAATTTGGCGATATTCTCTGACTGGGTCTTCAATTTGGCCGCAATGGGCAACAGAAACAGATTTGCCAGGCCGACGCCATAGATGGTGGCGACGAATGCGGTGGCGATACCACTCCCCAGTTTGCTCGGATCCGCCAGATTCTGCATCACATGGATGAGGCCCATGACCGCGCCGATAATGCCGATGGTGGGTGAATAGCCTCCCATGCCTTCGTACACTTTGGACGCCTGGATATCGTGCTGCTCACTGGCATCCACCTCCATTTCCAGGATGTCTCGCAGGGTCTCGGGTTCGCTGCCGTCAACCAGCAGTTGCATGCCCTTGCGAATGAAGGGATCGGGTTCTTCGTCCGCAATGGTCTCCAATCCCAGCAGACCCTCCTTTCTGGCGATATTGCTCCATGCCACCAACTTGTCGATGGTGGTGCGCATATCCAGCCTGGCGGGAAGAAATACCCGGCCGGAGAGCCGCAAGGCATGCAGAAAGACAGGTACCGGGGTCTGCAACAATATGGCACCGATTGTGCCACCGGTAACAATCACCATTGCCGGTCCGTTGACCAGGGAGTCTATATGACCGCCCTCCAGCCAATTGCCGCCCAATATCGCCAGAAATGCGATTATAATTCCGATAAAGCTTAGAAAATCGAGTCTCATAACACTCTCATCGGCACGAAATTCCCATAGTTGACCCTACTCGTCTTCGCGTCCAGTCGAAACCATTTCTAAGAGATTCTGGCCAGCATCGGCCCGATCTCGTCAAGCGCCACAACCCGGTCGGATAAACCAGCCTTTTCAACAGCTTGGGGCATACCGTAGACCACACAACTGTGCTGATCCTGACTCCACAAGACCGATCCGGCCCGTTTCAACTTTCTGGCACCCTGCAAGCCATCCGCCCCCATGCCTGTCAATATCACTCCCAATGCCCGATCCCGGTAGCTGTCGGCAACCGATGTGAACATCAGATCCACACTGGGATGGTAGATCTGGCCAGACAGTGGTTCGCTGATGCGTACCTGGTATTTGGAGGGCCCACGTTCAACCTGCAGCTGTTTTCCGCCCGGAGCGACCAGACACTGCCCCGCGATCAACAAGTCCCGGTCTGCCGCTTCTTTGATTTTGATTGAACATACCCCATTCAACCGCTCCGCATAGGCACCTGTGAAACTGCCAGGCATATGTACCGCCACAACGATCGGCAAAGGATAATTGCGCGGCAATGCACTCAATACCTGGCGTAAAGCCACCGGTCCACCGGTGGAGGCGCCGATTGCCAACAGCTCTGGTTTCCTACCACCTACACCCGACTGGGATACCGTCATGGGGGTACGACCGGTATGCTGGCGACGGCCGCCAAGCGCACCTCGGACACTGCTCAAACGTGACTGACCTACCGCCCTGACACGTTCCAGCAGCAGTTTGTTGGCCTCTTCCACCCCGCTGCCAAGATTACTCATATCCTTGGGCAGAAAATCCATCGCCCCCGCATCCAGTGCATCCAGTGTCTCCCTGGCACCCTCTTTGGTCAGGGCGGAAAACATCAGGATACGGGTAGGCATCTCCGCCATGATCTTACGCACTGCGGAAATACCGTCCACAATGGGCATCTCCACATCCATGGTAATCACATCGGGTTTAAGTCGTCGGGTACGCTCGATGGCCTCTTTTCCATCCGCTGCAATACCGACGATCTCGATATCATTCGCCTGTGACAATGCCGCGCTTATA
This sequence comes from gamma proteobacterium symbiont of Ctena orbiculata, assembly GCA_003094555.1. GTDB lineage: Bacteria > Pseudomonadota > Gammaproteobacteria > Chromatiales > Chromatiaceae > Thiodiazotropha. The sequence continues at coordinate 9,174 of NATW01000069.1, read as the reverse complement.
CGGTTTCGAAAGAATGCCGAATCATCAACAATCAGTACTTTCAGCTTGGCGGCCATTATCCGTTTTTTTCACTCTAGTGATTGTGTGTGTAAGCGGGGCTGCCAAGCATGTTGCAAGTTCCCTAAAATTTCTTGGCATACTTCCGCATTAGACCTGGTACATCCACGATCAAGGCTATTTTTCCGTCGCCGGTGATTGTAGCGCCAGCCATACCGTCCAACCCTTGTAAAAGTGCACCCAGGGGTTTGATCACGACCTCTTCCTGACCAATCAGATGGTCGACAACCAGACCGACTTGAATATTACCGACATTGACAATAACCACGTGTCCATTTGACTTGTCATCATCATTGATCGGATTATCCGGAATCAGCCAATTGCGCAGATAGAAAAGTGGCAGGGCGCGTTCGCGAACCATGATAGTCAACTGACCATCGACCACGTTTGTGCGCTTCAGATTGAGATTGAATATCTCCACTACACTAGCCAGGGGCAGTGCGAAGGGTTGCTCTCCCAAAACGACCATCAAGGTGGGAAGGATGGCCAGTGTCAAGGGTAGTTTGATGATAATGATACTGCCCTGACCCCATTCGGAATCTATCTCCACCGAACCATTCATTTGCGCGATCCGGGTCTTCACCACATCCATACCGACACCACGTCCTGAAACATCGGAGATCTCGGTCTTGGTGGAAAATCCAGGGGCAAAGATAAGATTGAAACACTCCTTGTCATCAAGGCGGGCTGCCGCCTCGCTATCCATCATGCCTTTCTCCACAGCCTTCTTACGTAACACCTCCGGGTCCATACCCTTACCATCATCGGCGATCGACAGAAGAATGTGATCACCTTCCTGGGCGGCTGAAAGTACCACCCTACCCCGTCTCGGCTTGCCTTTTGATTCGCGTTCTTCCGGTTGTTCAATACCGTGATCAACCGAGTTGCGTACCAAATGCACCAGAGGATCAGCCAATGCCTCCACAAGATTTTTGTCCAGGTCGGTATCCTCACCCACCATTTCCAGATCGATCTCTTTCTTCAAACTCCTGGCCAGATCACGCACCACCCGTGGGAATCGGCCAAATACCTTTTTAATCGGCTGCATCCGCGTCTTCATCACCGCCAGCTGCAGGTCTGAAGTCACCACGTCCAGGTTACCCACCGCGTTGGATACGTCCTCATCATTCATGGTTGCCTTCAGCGTCGCCAAACGGTTACGCACCAGCACCAACTCACCCACCATATTCATGATATCGTCAAGCCGCTGGGTATCCACGCGTACAGTGGTTTCTGCGGGAGGTTTACTGCTGGTAGCCTTGGGTGCCGCCTTGGGATTCGCCTCTGTTGCAGGTTTCTTGGCGGGTGCTGTTTTTGCATCAGGCGCCGACTTTTTCGCAGGCTTGGCAGCCACTTTGGCAGTAGATTTTTTGGCTGCGGATTTAGCTTTACCCTTGGGGGGCGTTTTCTGCGCAGGCTTTGGTGCCTTTTTACCCTCGGTCGTTTCATCCGACTTGATCTTATGCGGATCGAACTTCCCCGCACCATGGATTTGATCCAGTAGATCCTCAAATTCATCTTCACTGATATCGTCATCACCTGCAGGGGGCTTTGCCGCTTTTTTCGGCTTGGCCTTTTTCTTGGCGGGTGCTTGTTCATTGCTAAGCTTATCGGGATTGAATTTGCCTTCGCCATGGATCTCGTCAAGTAAGGCCTCGAACTCATCCTCGGAAATATCATCAGAGGCTGCAGGTTTCTTAGCCTTATCTTCTGTCTTGGGTTTACCTGTGAATTTACCCTTGCCGTGCAGTTCATCCAGCAGGTTTTCAAATTCATCCTCGGATATATTGTCATCCTTGCCGGCTTGGGCAGGTTCTTGAATCGCATCCAGCAAGGACTCGAATTCGTTATCGCTTATATCATCCGATGAAGACGGCACACTCTCCGCTGATGCCTCTGCCTCAACCGCCACCGCTGTATCTGTTACCTCCACTGCTTCATCATCAGCCGACTCCTCTGCAGCGGCCTCTTCTTCCTCCTCTTCCTCTTCTCCTTCCGGCACGGCAAATTTATTCAGTCGCTCGATCAGTTCCGGATCCGCATGTTCCGGCATAATACCTTCGCGTACCTGCTCGAACATGGCATTCACAATATCCAGCACCTCAAGTACAGAATCCATGAGATCCGGACCCACACTACGCTGTCCCTGGCGCAGTATATTGAAGACATCCTCGGCCCGATGGCAGACTTCCACCAAGGGATCTATGGCTAGGAATCCCGCACCGCCCTTAATCGTGTGAAAACCGCGAAATACGGCATTTAGCAGATCGAAATCATCAGGTTGCTGCTCCAGGTCCACAAGCTGTTCACTCAACAGCTCTAGTATCTCTCCAGCCTCGACCAAAAAATCCTGAAGGATTTCGTCGTTGACATCGATGCTCATCTAATGCTCCCGGTGGATCACCGAACTTTACCGAATGTTGTTGAAATCTATATCGGTCCTAACCTGAATAACTAAAACCCCAGGCTGGAGAGCAGATCGTCCACATCGTCCTGATTTGTCACTTGTTCGCCCTGATCCAGACCTGGAATAGCCGGTCCCGCAAGCACTTCAGCTTGGTCTTTATTCTGTTCGGGATCTTCCAGCTTGCTACCGGTGATACGCACCAGCATGACCAGTTTCTCCTCCACATCATGAACAAGGGTGATGACCTTGCGAATAATTTGGCCGGTAAGATCCTGAAAATCCTGAGCCATTAGCACTTCAGACATGTTTTTGTGCAACTCACCGGCATCACTCTGCGTACTCTTTAGGAAACTTGAAAGTGAACTGCTCAGCTCCTTGAAATCCTCTTTGTTGAGCAATCGGGAACGTAGGTTCTCCCACTGCTCAGCAAGTTCAGCAGATCCCTGTTCAATCTTCTCGATCAGAGGAATACTATGCTCCACGGCAGTGAGCGTCCGATTCGCGGACTGCTCGGTCATGGTAATGACATAGGTGAGCCGCTCCTTGGCATCCGGAATCTCCACATTGGTCATATCGGAGATTCGGGCATCAAGGAGAAAACCGTTGATGGCTTCATGCAGTTCACGGGTCAGGCGACCCACCTCTTGGAACAGGTCGTCGTTTTTCTTTGCTTGTGTCAGATTACCTATCAATCGCTCGGATTCCGCATCATCACCGGCTTCCAAGCTGATAACGAGGGACTTTGCAATCTCTAATCGTTGTTGGTTGTCTTGTTGTCCCATTTTCTACTCCAGACACAGCCTCAATTTAACCCACGCGTTCGAAGATCTTGTTGATCTTCTCTTCCAAGGTTGTGGCAGTGAAAGGTTTAACCACATAGCCGTTTACACCTGCTTGTGCCGCCTCGATGATCTGTTCGCGTTTAGATTCCGCTGTTACCATCAATACCGGCAATGCGGCCAACTTATCATCCGCCCTGACCGCTTTCAGCAGATCGATACCTGTCATTCCCGGCATGTTCCAGTCTGAGACAAGAAAATCGAAATTCCCACTCTGTAGCATGGGTAGTGCCGTGAGACCATCATCCGCCTCCTGGGTGTTGTTAAACCCAAGATCACGCAATAGATTCTTGATAATGCGCCGCATGGTGGAAAAGTCGTCCACAATGAGGATCTTCATATTCTTGTCCAATGCTACCTCCATCCTGTTAGCGCTGACGTCCCGTCAACGAATCACAGGCCAACCATTACTCTTCGTCGTGTACCAATGAAAGCCAATCTGTCAGTCGTGACCGCAAACGCAGTGTCGCCTGACTGTGTATTTGACAAACCCTAGACTCACTCACACCCAGTACATGCCCGATTTCACGAAGATTCATCTCATCATCGTAATACATGGCAATAACCAGCCGCTCACGATCGGGCAAGCCAGCAATCGCATCCGCCAATGCCTTCTTGAAGGCGTCTTTCTGCAATCCATCGAATGGTGTATCTGCAGATCCTTCCCGGGCAACCGGGAAGCCATCACTCACTGCGGTCAACTCATCCAGACTGAAAATTCGACAACCCGTTGAATCCCTGAGGATTTGATGGTACTCCTCAAGGCTCATATCCAAGGCGTCGGCGACTTCTACGTCACGCGCGTCTCGGCCTTCGTGGTTCTCGATTTCCCGCATCGCTTCAGCCACCATGCGCGCCTTGCGATGAACAGAACGCGGTGTCCAGTCACTGCGTCGAATTTCATCCAGCATGGCACCGCGTATGCGGATACCCGCATAGGTCTCAAAACTGGCACCCTGTGTGGGGTCGTAGTTTCTGCTCGCCTCGAGCAGGCCCAACATCCCCGCTTGAATCAGATCATCCGCCTGAACATTCGGTGGCAACCGGTTCATCAGGTGATAAGCGATCCTTTTCACCAGTCCGGCATGTTGATCCACCAGATCATCATAGTTCTGCTGTTGCTGCATGGCGGTGTATGTCGCTAAGCCGCTCACCGTCATACCTCCCCGTATTGGCTAGAAAATTGGATCAATCGTTCGACGAAAAACTGTAAATCGCCACTGACACCCGAGGGTACAGGCCAGTTATCGGCCTTTTTGGCCAAATTCTTGAATGCCTGTGCGACTCGTGAACGTGGATAGGCCTCTACAACCGGTTTTTGGCTTCGCACCGCTTTGCGGAGTTGTTCGTCATAAGGAATGCTGCCCATGTAGTTCAGCATAACGTCCAGGTATTGATCGGTTACCCGGCACATTTTATTGTAAAGATCACGCCCCTCTTGCACACTCTTTACCATATTAGCCAAGATTCGGAAACGACTAATTCCGTGCTCACGGTTGAGCAGCTTGATAATGGCATAAGCGTCCGTGATGGAGGCGGGTTCATCACATACCACAACAATCTGTTCCTGCGCTGCACGACTGAAGCTGATCACCAGATCGGAAATGCCGGCAGCCGTGTCGATCAGCAAAACGTCCACATCGTTGGCCACTTCGCTGAAGGCGTGGATTAAACCGGCATTTTCGGCAGGTGTCATCTCAGCCATGTGCTGGATTCCGGAAGCACCAGGGACAACCCTCATTCCCTTGGGCCCGGTGACCAGAACATCTTCCAGTGAGCATTCACCCTGCATCACATGGGACAGGTTGCGCTCTGCGTGCAAACCGAGGATTACATCCAGATTTGCCAATCCCAAATCAGCGTCGAGCAGCAATACCCGGCGACCGAGTTCGGCGAAGGCGACTCCCAGATTGGCAGAAATACTGGTCTTGCCCACACCACCCTTACCACCGGTGACAGCAATCACTCTCACCGGTTCCGGGTTAATCATCCTGCGCAACCCTGTTGCCTGATCTTCAATCTGTTCAGACATGTGCATGTTCATTCATTCCCCCGAAAGCCATCGCCAGATACTCCTCATCCGGACTGCCACCCATTAGCTCGGATAGCTCTACTGCATGCTTCATCAACCTGTCCGCATAGGCGTTATGTATATCCTCGGGCACCCGCTGACCATCGGTAACGAAGGCCAGCGGCAGTTTTGCTTCGAGAACGGCTGAAAGCACGCCCCCGAGGGAAGCTGCCTCGTCCATCTTGGTCAAGACGACACCAATCGGACTGACGATATCAAATGCTCGAATGGCATGACTCAAGGCTGACCGCTGGGTGGTTGCAGAGAGCGTAAGCAGTGATTTCACCGGGTGGTTTCCTTTGCTCAATAGTGCCAGGCGTTCCGTCAGCTGGAGATCTCTCTGCCCCATACCGGCGGTATCGATCAAGACCATACGCTTATCCGCAAAGGCGTGCAGGGCGTTGTTCAGCTCTTCCGGAGTGGTGACGCTGCGAACCGGCACATCCAGGATGCGGCCATAGTTTTGTAACTGCTCCTGGGCACCAATCCGGTAACTGTCGGCCGATATCAATGCGAGATGGCGGTTGCCGTGACGCAGGCAGAATCGGGCGGCCAACTTGGCAATGGTGGTGGTTTTGCCGACACCGGTCGGCCCCACCAGGGCAAGGATGCCGCCCTCATCAAGGAGATCCTGCTCTACGGCTGGTATTTCAGCACCGAGCTGGGTCAGGGCCTGGCGCCATGCCTGTTCGGGTGTCTCGGCGTCCTCGACACGATAGGCCAACTCCTTACAGTGACCCGCATCCAGACCCAATGCCATCAGGCGGCGGATTAAATCCTGTGTCTGGGGGCGACGATGTCCAAGATCACGCCAGGTCAGCTCAGAGAGTTCGTTCTCCATCATACGACGCAGTGCCTGCATCTCACGCCGCATCTCCTTCAATACCGGATCCTGACTCCATTCGACTCGAGGCTGCTCCTGCCTCTGAGCCGGCTTGGAATCACGGTAGTCTTGCTTGGGCTTTTCAGACTGATCGAAAACGGTGTTGTTCAGGTTGGCTGATCTGGCTGCGCTTGAGAGGCTGGCACTGTCATCGGTCAATGTTCGAGGATCAGATTCGATGCTTGTTGGCTGAGTTGTGTCGAATGCGGATTCGTCGTAGTCCACGGCGGCCACCAACTCAATCCCGCCCTGCACGTTCTTGTTGGAGAGAATGACTGCGTCTGCACCCAGCGCCTCACGCACCTGGCGTAGGGCCTGTCGCATGTCAGAGGCAAAAAAACGTCTTATCTTCATAGTCCGCATTCCCCGGCGATTGCCCTGCATTGAGCTTGCGCCATTCAACCTGCCAATCCACTCTCCGGCTCTGTTTCCACGCCACCGGTCCTTGCCGGCTGTGGTAGAGGCCATTCACTCCCACTCAGGGTTTATTACAATGTTTGCAAAAACTGTTCCAATCATGAACGAATCGGAATTAATTATTTATTTTCTTTTAATACAATAGGTTGGAAGATCCGATGCGAACTTGTCGGAGCTCCGTCAGGGCTGTTTAAGACGCCAGTCAATTGACTCCCCAGGGCTACTCCGCCAAGGTTTCGGCACCGATTTGATTGATAATCATGCCTGACACAGAAAATTGACATGCTGGTCGAAGAGAACTTCAGCTGAGATCGCTAGAGGGGAGTTCTACCTGGCGTCAGCCATTGCCTGGGTGATGGTTTTGACCTCTGTACCCTTGCGATAGAGGTCGAGTGATATGACTTTTTCCGGCCACAGGTGTTTGATCTCGAATTGAGCCCCTGCAGACTCCAGGGTGTAGGTGAGCGCCTCCGCGTGCTCCCGACTCACCAGTTGAAACTCACATGCTTCCCGCTTAAGCAGTGATTCAGCTGTACAATTCAGTGCCCTACCCCTCAAATAGGTGCAGTGGTAGAGCCTTTGGCAATAATCGATCTGTGACCAGCTCTCATTTTGCAGCCATGCAGATTCGGCTGACCACCCTTTTATAACTAACATGACCATTTGTTTTAGTCCTTACCGAGGCCAATCAAGCGCAACCTGTTGAGACCCATCTCAACACTAATCCTCTGGTTACTATCTCATATTCGGTACTGGGGTGTGTAGTATCAGTCCTCATTTCCCCCATTACCGATGGTTGTGATCACCTTGATCTGACGATTGTCGGGTATCTCGTTGTAGGAGAGGATATGCATACTCGGGGCCGCATGTTTAGCGAAGCGAGCCATCCAGGGCCTGATCGGGGCCGCCACCAATAACACACTCTCCTGACCCTGGGTCTCCATTGCCGCAGAGGTTTCGGAAAGCGCATTCTGCAATCTCTCTGCCAGACCCGGCTCGAATCCCGCCTGTCCCTCTTCAGATGCCTGCAGCGTTCTCTGCAGCAGCTGCTCCAGGGTTGGATCCAGAACAGCTACCGGGATCTCTTCAGAGGCCCCGATCAGCTGCTGCACGATTCCCCGTGACAGAGCCACCCGGACCGCAGCTGTCAACGCGCCCGGATCCTGGGATCTTTGTGACTGCTCTGCCAACGTCTCTGCAATGGTGCGGAAATCACGCACCGGTACATGCTCAGTCAGCAGATTCTGCAATATTTTCGTCACCACACTCAATGAAAGTGCTTTCGGCACCAAGTCTTCCACCAGCTTAGGCGCGTTTCTGCCCAGCATATCCAGCAGCTGCTGTGTCTCTTCATGGCCCAGCAATTCGTTGGCATGGGACTGGAGGATTTCACTCAGATGTGTCGCCACCACGGTACTGGCATCCACCACCGTATAACCCAGGGTCTGTGCATGGTCCTTCTGCTCCGGATCGATCCAGATGGCATCCAGACCGAAGGTCGGATCCTTGGTGACCGTTCCCTGCAGCTCACCGAACACCTGACCGGGGTTGATCGCCATCTCCCGGTCCGGAAAGATATCCGCCAGCGCCACAGATACACCATTGATGGAAATTCGATAACTGTTGGGACTGAGATCCAGGTTGTCGCGGATGTGAACGGAGGGAATCAGGAAGCCGATCTCCTGTGACAGCTTGCGCCTGACACCCTTGATGCGATTCATCAGCTGCCCGCCCTGATTGCGATCGACCAGGGGGATCAGACGATAACCCACTTCGAGGCCGATCAAATCCACAGGTTGCACATCCTCCCAACTCAGTTCCCGCTGTTCCGGTTGCTCGATCGGCTCTTCCAAAACCGGTTCTTCCACAGGTTTCATCTGCCGCTGCCAGATCATCCAAGCCCCTGCCGCCGCTGCCGCAGCCAGGGTAAGAAAGGCAAAATTGGGCATCCCTGGAATTATGCCCATCAGAAACAGTACCGCCGCCGCTATCGACAGTGCCTTGGGACTGGTAAACAGCTGACTGACAATCTGCCCACCCACATCCTGGGTACTGGCCACCCGGGTGACGATGATCGCCGCCGATGTGGAAAGTAGCAATGATGGGATCTGTGCCACCAGACCGTCACCAATGGTCAGCAACACATAGTTCTGCAGGGCGGTGTTGAAATCGAGACCATGCTGGGCCATGCCGATGGAGAGGCCGCCGATGATATTGATGAAAAGGATCAGGATACCCGCGATCGCATCCCCGCGAACGAACTTGCTCGCACCGTCCATGGCACCGTAAAAATCCGCTTCACGGGCGATATCCTCGCGCCGGGTCCTGGCCTCATCCTGATCGATCAGACCGGAATTGAGGTCGGCGTCGATAGCCATCTGTTTACCCGGCATGGCATCCAGGGTAAAGCGCGCACTGACTTCAGAAACACGCCCTGCACCCTTGGTCACAACCACGAAGTTGATGATCACCAGGATCAGGAAGACCACCAGACCCACCG
>NATW01000068.1 GCA_003094555.1 gamma proteobacterium symbiont of Ctena orbiculata | reverse complement strand
ACGATGACCACCTATCTCGAGCATACCCGGTTGCACGGTTTCATTAGGCACAACCACTCGGGTACCCACCATCCAGGGACCCACTAAGCGGTACATGTTGTCGTTGAAATTTTCTCCCTGATCACGAATGCCTTCGATTGTCCCTGCCAGGGCTGCAATGGGAATATCCTCAAACGCCTGATTGCCGAGGATATGATCCGGATGCAGATGGGTATTGAAGAGTTTGAGAATCGGCAGCTGTGTAACCTTGCCAATGACCTTACGCAGCTGTTCCCCATACAGCCGGGATGGGCCGCTATCGATAACCACCACCCCCGCGTCGGTGACGATAAAGGCGGTATTGACGATATTGCCGCCATTGCGGGAGTTAAAATGCGCATTCTTACCAAGCAATACATAAGTACCAGGTGCTATCTCAACTGGCTTCAGGCCATAATCCTTGGCAGCCCACACGGGCAAGACGACCAGGATAAGCAGTAGGACGACGACTATTCGCAGTTGGATCATCATAGCTCTACCTCATTCAAACCAGTCATAATCCTGGCCTCTACCGGATTACCATTGTTATCCGTCCCAATCACGGTCACTGAATCCCGCTGTGGCAGATCGAGTGTGATAACGGGATTTTCAGAGACCGGTTCATACAGGAAGAGACGAGAGAGGGTCTCCCCTTTTGGATCGAGAAACTCCAGGCGGTTGATATAGAAGGCCGGAATACCCGGCACCAAACCGGTATCCATGGGATGCATGATACGCAGTCGCAGACGGGTGGAATCCTTATTCGACCAGAGGCGGCCGATCACCTCTCCCATGCGGCTGGCCCAATCACTGTTCTCACTGCCAAGGCTGGGCAGGGTACAGCCACCCCCGGCCGCATCCACTATGCGCCCGCCCACATGCCATTGGCCATCCTGTGTCAGCACCGCTGCACGAATCGGCGTGGCCTGCTGAACCTTGATGCGAAAGCCTACCAGGGGCTTTGCATGCAGCGGTTCCATCTCCAGTACCTTATGGATGGGATTGAGCTCCGCGAATACAACTATCCTCGAGACTTTTCCCAGTGCCGAAGCATCCACCAACACAGGTACATTCATCGAGTCCTCAGCATCATCGGGGGCCAAGACTCGAACCCTGTCATCGAATACAACCTTGGCACCACCCAAGAGTGAGAGACGCATATCCTCCCACATGGACGATTCCAATGGGTCGACTAGGTTTTGTTGTGCATGGAGTGGATTCGTTGGGCAGCCGAGGACAAATGATACAAGCAGAATGTGAATCGATATCTTCACCCTGTAGCTCCCTAGGACCTGACCTTATCGATAATGATGCGTCGTAGCCAATGCTTGTCGGATGGCTCATACAGGGCATCGGGATCGATGGGGCGCAGTTCTCCCTCCTCCGGGGGTGCCTGGAGCACATTCAAATCGGTCTCTCTCAACTCGCCGATAAATCCGTTTTTGCTGCGTTGAAATTTAAAATAGAGACCATTCCAGGCATTGATGCCATATTCCTGAGGCGTCTTGTGCAGAAACAACAGGTCATACTCCAGGTCGGTCAGATCATCCTCGCTTATCCGGCGTTGGATTTCATAGGGGTAAGGCAGGTGACAGATTAACTGCACAGGATGGGGAAGACACTTGAATGGACGCATGGAGAGAAAGTAATTTTCGAACTGCCCCTCATTCCATTCGATGCGATAGCTTTTGCCATTCGCGCTATCAACCAGTTTTAAGCTTCCAAGCACGACTGATTCTTGCTGCTGATTCTGGCCAAGTATGCGATAGAGATCATCGGCTGCTTCCACAGCACCCACTTTCAACACCACAGTCAGAAGAGCAATGACAAACCGGCTACGCCAACCCTGTCTGTTAATCGCGCTGACTGATTCGCCCATTCGATTCAACCCTAACCAGTCTGATTCGGCTGGGTAATTGATAAGTTGAACGGTACTGGGCAAATATCTTGCTTACCGAGCTCTGCTTACGCAGTTGGGTCATCGCCTGCTCCACCGCCTCAGCCAATACACTGTTACCCTGTTTTACCGCAGCTCCCAAATCCCAACCGGAAGTGCGCAAACCCGGCATCTGTATCGGTCCAACCGCATACTTGTCAGCATGCTCTCCGAGTGCGAACTCAATCTCGCTGCGAGGTCCGGCGACAGCGGCAATTTCACCCTTCTTCAAGGCAGCAACCGCTTGACCAATATTTGAAAAATGAACGACCTGATTGCGGATTTTTCCGTTGTAGGCGGAGAGAAGATAAAAATCGGTCAGGGTATCCAGCTCCACACCTACCTTTTCGCGGCTGAAATAGTCCAATGGGTCAAGATTGGCACCGACCCCTTCCTCTACCGCCACCACAACCTGTTCCCGATAATAGGGTGCAACAAACTGGACCCGATCGTTCTCTTCGGCAAATGCAGCGTCATAGGGGACGTGCAACATGACATCTGCCACGCCACCCCCAAGATAGTGACCTTTCCAAACGTTGTTGCGCAGATCATCTTCCATTGATTCATCCGCGCCCACCGCCCTGATTGCTGCAGCGACTCCAAGGCTTTTCGCCAGGGCTCGTGCAATGTCGGCATCTATTCCGACAATCCTGCCTTTTTCATCACGATAGGAAAATGGTGGAAAATTGTTGTAAACAGCCACTTCCAGGACGCCCCGTTCACGAATCCGATCCAAGGCACTGGATTCATCCTCGGCCATTGCCGGACTCTGCAGCATAAGAGAGGCCATTGCAGCCGCAAAGATTATGATGTCTTTGATCCTATACATATCACTCTCTCATTGTTATGTCTCAGTGATTACTCTTCCACAGGCAGAGTCACCAGCCAGGCCCGGATCGACCACAGTGCCTCCTGCGAAAGGATGCCTTCAAACTTCGGCATATAGGTAATTCCGTTACGTATAGCGCCGTTACGGACACGATAGATATACCACTCATCGCCTTCATCTTCAGGTGGCAGCATGCGCAGGTCGGGGGCGATCCCGCCGGAGACAGCACCCAGTCCATGGCAACGCGCGCAGTTCTGATTGTAGGCGGATGACCCGGTGGCCACGGCATCTGTATTGTCTCGGTAAGGATTGACCTCGAGCCAATCCTCACCCAATTGGGGTAGATGCTTGGTATCTACAGCCTGGGGAGATACATTGCCGTGGGCTAAAGCCTTACCCGTAATAATAGTCGATAGCACTATACCGAGTACGACTTTAATAGATGTTGTGCTTTGCATGTGGAAATACTCCAGGTAATCAAACAGAAAACCGAAAGATGATATTCATCCAACAATTTCCCTTTTCGCTATTTATCTATCGAATACTGAGTTGGTTGTTTGTGTAATAAGGTTGCTTGGCCTGAACCAGGGTCGGAAATTGCGTGCTATATCCGACCCTGGCCCAACTGATCAGACGTCGGACAGCTTGAAGACCCAGAGCGATCCGCCCTGGTTCAGGTACTTGACCTTCTTCGCCACATCACCGCCCCACAGCGGTACCGCACCACCCCAGCCGGAAGGTACAGCGATGTACTGCTCCCCATCCTGTTCCCAGGTAACCGGACAGCCAACCACTCCGGAGCCGGTCTGGAACTTCCACAGCTCTTTTCCAGATTTGGCGTCAAAAGCCTTTAGGTAGCCTTCCGGAGTACCGGTAAAAACCAGATTACCGGCAGTGGTCATGACACCACCCCAAAGCGGCGCATTATTCTTGTATTCCCATACAATATTTCCGCTCTTTGGATCCACCGCACGCAAGGCACCGATGTAGTCATCATTGAGTGGCTTGATGGTAAAACCGGCGCCAAGATAGGCTGCGCCCTTTTTATAAGTAATCGGCTCGTTCCAAATATCCATGCCCCACTCATTGGCGGGAACATAAAAGAGCTCGGTATCTGGACTGTAGGCCATGGGCATCCAGTTTTTTGCACCGAGAAATGAAGGCGCGACAAATACCACGTCACCCTTCTTACCGTCTTTGCTCTTGGTGGGATCTCCTGGACGCACACCCGTTTCGATAGGACGACCGGTCTTGAGATCAACCCCTTTCGCCCAATCGATCTTGTTGACAAAAGGAAAGGCATTTTTCAACTCGCCGTTAGTACGATCGAGGACATAGAAAAAACCATTCCGATCGGCATGACCCGCCAACTTATCCCCACCGATGTTGAACGAAACCAGTTCATTCACGCCATCGTAATCCCAGCCATCGTTAGGTGTGTATTGATAGTGCCAGGCGATCTTGCCGGTGTCCGGATCGATGGCCAAGGTTGAAGTTGAGTAAAGATTATCACCCGGTCTTAGATGGGCATTCCAGGGTGCGGGATTACCCGTACCGTAAAATATCAGATCGGTTTCATGATCGTAGGTGCCACCCTGCCAGGTTGCGGCACCACCGGTCTTCCACAAATCACCAGGCCAGCTGGCGTTGGTGTTCCCGGTGAGACCGTTTTCCATCTTCTTATCACCTTTCCATATGTAACCCATATGGCCCTCTACCGAGGGACGAATCCAGCGCAACTTGCCGGTCTTCGCATCACGTGCCTCAACACGCCCAATGACACCGAACTCACCGCCCGAGACCCCGGTGATTACCATGTCCTTGACGATCAGCGGTGCTGCAGTGAACGAGTAACCCGCCTTGTAATCATCAATCTTCGCACGCCAGACCACCTTACCTGTGTCTTGATGGAGAGCGATAATGCGTGCATCCAGGGTGCCGAATATCACCAGATCGTCATACAACGCGGCACCACGATTGACCACGTCACAACAGGGAAGGATGCCATCAGGCAGGCGATGATCATATTGCCACAACTCTTGACCAGTCTTGGTATCAATGGCAAAGAGTCTGGAATATGAGGCGGTAACGAACATCTTTCCATCCTTGATAACCGGTTGTGCCTCCTGTCCACGCTGCTTCTCTCCACCAAAAGAGAAACTCCATGCCGGTACCAGTTTCTTTACGTTACCGGTATTGATTTTTTTTAGTGGGCTGTAGCGCTGACCCTGCTGGCCCATGCCCCAACTCAGGACATCGCCAGTACTTGCTGCATCTCCATCTATTTCAGCCTGAGTCGTACGTGCGCTTACCGATCCGCTAAAAGTGATAGCGGCACTGAGACCGGTTATCACGACCGCGTTGCGGAAAATCTTGTTTCGATGCTGGGAAATCATAATCTCTTCTCCTCCAGGTTCATTGGATTGTTCTGTTCCCGTGACAGTTTGTTGGATAACTCCCATTCCTGGTTAGACGTTTGAGCAAGAAGCAGGCCAAACGGAATTGTTGGCTTTTGTTTATTGTTAAGCGCTTATTTTTATTTAAAAAACAATGAAAACGCTTGGACTGAAAAGAATATTTGGCGGGAAGTGTCTAGCCTGTCTGTGCTGTCATGTTTTTGGGACAGTGATTCAAGACTCAACACATTTGTTGTATTTACAGTGTTCCAGCAAACTACTGACTAGCACCCTGGGAGAGCGCATGATATGCCTCACCAACGCGACATGGATCCTGCATGAGCCGCTTTTTCCACCCTTTAAGGGGTAAATTTGAATGAATCAATCTAGGTAGTAGCTGTAGATGTTCAGCATTACCGATACTGGATGCACCGATCAGTCTCTCCTCATCAAACTGGAGATTCAGATATGTGTAGCTGCTTGACAAGGAATCGACAGCACTCTCACCACCCTGAACTCCATTCCAGGTGCCAAAAGAACTTGAGACAAGTCCCAGCGTATCAAGCACATTCATGGTGAGGCTGCCTGATAATTTTGCCTTGAGACCACACATATTTGCGGCTGCTATACGGCCATGCTCACTGGCGGTAAGTTGCACGGCTTGCACCCTTCGTCCACCCGTAGAAAAGCCAAGTCCCTGACAAACATCACCGGCGGCAAAGACATTCGGCTGGGTTGTATTGAGGCGCTCGTCCACAAGCACACCATGATCGACGGCAATCCCTGATCCCTCTAAAAACGATGTATTCATTTTTGTGCCAGTAGCGAAAATTACCATGTCCGCAGCAATTGATTCACCACTGTTCAGTAACACGGTGAGCTGATTCAAACCCGAACCGGTGCTTTTATTCGTCTTTCTCTTTCTATCAATCGCTTTGACGTCGACGCGGGTTTGTACCGTAATTCCTTTCGCCTCGCACCATGACTGTATGAGACTGCTGGAGTTATCGTCCATCATGTGCGGAAGGATATGCTTACCCCTCTCGATCAGGTTTATCTGCGCACCTGTGCGTGCCAGTGCATCGATGATGACGAATCCGATAAAGCCACCACCAACAACGACCAAGCGGCTGTTGATACCCAGGTTGCAGATAATCTTCCTTGCATCCTCGAGGGTCCAGCAGTTGACCACACCAGGAAGTTCACTACCGGGTATCTTCGGTTTTTCTGGCCGGCTCCCGGTGGCAATCAATAAACGGTCATATTCCAAGCGGGTGCCATCTGCCAGATTGACTGCATTATTCTGGCTCTCTACCTTGACAACACTGCCTTTGCATACATCGATGGACTGGGATGCAAAATAGTTTTGGCCACATCTGAGATAGGTATCCTTTTCGTCGATCTTGCCTTGCAGAAACCGAGGTATCTCCAGTCGTGAATAGGGCCTTTCCGATTCATTGCTGATTAATGTGACAGTACTGGATTTGTCGAATTTTCTAATCGATTCGGCCGCAACCACACCTGCCGGTCCGGCTCCAATGATCACATGCTGCATAGTCTCTATCTCCACTCCCTGAAAGCAAAACAACTAAGGATCAAAGCTGATCGTAAGTGTTTTACAACTACTCCAAACCTCTTCCTGACTGGGCCTTGGACTGTCGTTGTTACAACGCCTGCTGTGTTTGTAATCTTCCAATGTAGAGGGATCACCAGCATCCAATTACCCGCCCAACTTTGTGTGAACTACCCGAAAATTCCAGTCGCCCAATTCCGCACAAAACCGGGATAGAACCCGGACCTTACACAGGATTTCGACCTGAAAATGATTGTGCCTAAAGCCCTCGCAAAAAGCGCGCCACCATGTTGGTATAGAAATTGATGTTATATGAATAGTGTTGGTGGTTTATGCTTGTGACGATTTACCGGGAGATCCTGCAAACAGGCTTGAAACCTGGATATTCAAAGCCGCTGAATCACCACCGACAAGCCCTGATAAAGAATTATAAACAGACAGTATCCGATTGTTATTGTAAGCATTATTACGAACTGTAATAGCGTGAGACGTGATTAACAATTTGATCTTTGATTTTGCGACGGTATACACGCTGTGCCGGAAAAAGGCAAAATCCAATTTGACTGGCTATGCCATTTTTGAACAATCGATTGTGCCGAAAATGAACACTTTATATACAAAATTGGTTGCATAGCGTCTACAGTTAACTGTCACGACAACAAAAAAATAATAACGAGTTCAGACTGACTGCCATTATGACCGGATGGAGTGAAAATGACCCAAAATCAGAAGCTTCGGCAACATGCTCAGCGCCTCTCTTCAGTCGCCGCGTTGAGTGATGGCGTTGAGGATCTAGGCATTGAGCGTGAGATTGTCAGATCCTGGCAACGTTGTTTGAATGATGATCATTTGGACCCATTCAAGCCCCGCGGCCCGAATGTTCTCGAACCACAGACCCTGCATGAACTCAGATCCCGTTTCGATGCCTTTATCAGACTCTCAGAACCGGAGTTGGCCAATCTGGCATCGGCACTATCCGGTAGCGGTTATGCCGTCATATTGACCGATAACAAAGGTCTCATCCTGCATCATCAGGTCGAGGATAATCTGACCGAGGAGTTCAAGAAGGCTGGATTGTGGCAGGGAGCGGACTGGGGAGAGGGGCATGTCGGTACCAATGGCATAGGCACCTGTATATCGGAAAGGCGCCCGGTAACCGTGCACCGTGATGAACATTTTCTCAGACAAAACATCGATCTCTCATGCTCGGCATCGCCGATACTCGACCCCCATGGCAATCTGCTTACCGTGCTGGACGCATCCTGTTGCGGCACGCAGGACTCGCGTGCCTCGCAGATCCATACCCGCGCCTTGGTCGTCAGTTATGCACGCCTGATTGAAGGCCGATATTTTCTGCGTGAATTCCGCAATCAACGGGTATTGCGTTTTCACAGTCGCGTTGAGTGTGTCGCATTGCCGAATGAAGCGATGCTTGCGCTAGGTGAAGACAATAGGATTCTCGCTGCCAACATCATCGCGTTACAACTGCTTGGGATTCACGATAGGAGCATGCTGATCGGCAAGAGCCTGTCTGAACTAGTGGGTAATGAACTCGATAGTTTATTGTTCGCCTCAAAGTCAAATGAAGGTACCGTGCTACCTTTCCGTCACCAGGAGAGCGGTGCGCGCTTTTTCGGCTTTATCTACAAGTACAAGGAGCCGGCACCTTTGCGTGGGCTCACGATCAAACCCGCCACCCAAAGTCCCGATGAGTGTCGCGGGGAACTGTGTAACCTGAATAAACTTGCCGGTGAAGATCCGCAGATGCTGGATGCGGCCAAACGTGCACTACGGGTGATTGATAAGCGTATCCCGATTCTATTGCAGGGAGAAACAGGAACCGGCAAGGACCTCTTCTCTCAGGCAATGCACAAGGCAAGTAAGCGCAAGGATAAGCCCTTTGTTGCCTTGAACTGCGCCTCAATCCCCGAGTCACTCATCGAAAGCGAACTGTTTGGTTATAAACATGGCGCCTTTACCGGGGCACGCAAAGAGGGACGGCGCGGAAAGCTGATAGAGTCCAGCGGCGGCACTCTGTTCCTGGATGAGATCGGCGATATGCCGCTGAATATGCAATCCAGACTGCTACGCGTACTCGAAACGGAAGAGGTTGTCCCTCTTGGCGCCGAGGAGCTGATCAAGGTCGATCTCAACATCGTGGCCGCGACCCATCGCGACCTTGTACAACTGATCAATGAGGGTGCATTTCGCGAAGACCTCTACTATAGACTCAACGGTATCACTCTCTACTTACCGCCTCTCAGAGAGCGCCAGGATCTGCGCAATATCATCCTCAAGGTCCTCGAGGCGGAAAACGATACCGGCAAGAAACTGCAAATCACCCCGGAAGCCATTTCACATCTGCTGAAATATCCCTGGCCGGGCAATCTGCGTCAACTGCGGAATGTTATACGAACCGCTGTTGCCCTGTGTGATGGGGACGTCATCGATGCATCCCATATCAATCTGCCGACCCTGGTTGGACGGAATATCAAGCCTCCCCATAGCCAGCCCCAGGAGATGGCTGCACCGACAGTGCAAAGCGAAGAACCCACTCATGTTGAAGCAACCTCAGACAATCCTCTAAGGTCCGCAGAACATATGGTAATTCTGAATGCACTGAAAACCTATAACTGGAACATATCGCGTACTGCGGAAGCCCTCGATATGAGCAGAAACACGCTCTATCGCAAGATCCAAAAACACGACATTAAACAAGACAACCGTTAAATCCCGGCAAACTTTCGCGGCCTCGGTTTCAAGCAGAGACATGGCATGTCCCCAAGACATGCCTGGTGATTTCCTGTTTCATTTCATAACAGTTGTTGAGTATTCGTACAGTTCACTCAATCCGAATCTGTACCCATGCATTCATTTCATTCCACAATTTCTATCTCAGTTTATATCTCGCTGAATATAAACATAAAAGTTAAACCCATCCTCAAGCATAACTTTGGCATGTTCTCTGCTATCTGCATAACGGATCAAATTTGAAAAATAATCTTTGAGCATAAAGCATTAACGATGTTACTCAATAATCTATGAGGAGAAGTCCATGATCTATGTTGAACCCAACCAACCAGGTAGTAAGATTGAGTTCAAATCCCGCTACGAAAACTATATTGGCGGCGAATGGGTTGCCCCGGTGGAGGGTCGCTATTTCGAGAATATCAGTCCAGTCAACGGTAAGAGCTTTTGCGAAATTCCCCGCTCCTCCGCCCTCGATGTGGATTTGGCCATCGATGCGGCACACCTGGCAAAAGACACCTGGGGTAAAATCTCGGTAACCGAGCGCTCCAATACACTGCTCAGGATCGCAGATCGGATTGAACAGAACCTTGAGCTGCTGGCAGTTGCGGAAACCTGGGACAATGGTAAGGCGGTACGTGAAACACTGAATGCGGATGTACCGCTCGCTGTCGACCATTTTCGTTATTTTGCCGGATGTCTGCGTGCCCAGGAAGGCAGCATGAGTGAGATCGATGAAAAAACCGTCGCCTATCACTATCATGAACCCTATGGCGTTGTGGGGCAGATCATACCCTGGAATTTCCCTCTCCTGATGGCAGTCTGGAAACTGGCGCCGGCGCTTGCCGCAGGTAACTGTATCATTTTGAAACCGGCGGAACAGACCCCGGCTTCAATCCTCGTGATGATAGAGTTGATCGGTGACTTGCTACCGCCTGGCGTCTTGAACGTGGTCAACGGTTTCGGCAATGAGGCTGGACAGGCACTTGCAACCAGCACCCGTATCGCGAAGATCGCCTTTACCGGCTCCACCCCGGTCGGCTCTCACATCCTCAAGTGTGCCGCCGAGAACATTATTCCTTCGACAGTGGAACTGGGCGGCAAGTCTCCCAACATCTACTTCGAGGATGTGCTGGATCAAGAGGACGAATTCGTCAGCAAGGCAGTAGAGGGTGCGGTACTCGCCTTCTTCAATCAGGGCGAAGTATGCACCTGCCCTTCCCGCTTACTGATTCAGGAATCGATCTATGACGAGTTCATAGAAAAAGTCATCCAGCGCTCACAGCAGATCAAACGGGGTAATCCACTCGATACCGAAACCATGGTGGGCGCCCAGGCATCTCAAGAGCAATATGACAAAATCCTCAGCTACATGAAGATCGGCGCAGAAGAAGGCGCAGAAGTGATCGTCGGCGGCGATGCGGAAGCCATGGATGATGACTATAGCGATGGCTATTATATTCAACCAACACTGCTCAAAGGCCATAACAAGATGCGTATCTTTCAGGAAGAGATCTTCGGGCCAGTGGTATCGGTAGCAACCTTCAAAGACGAGGCGGAAGCACTTGCCATTGCCAACGACACCGAGTTTGGACTCGGCGCCGGATTGTGGACCCGGGACATGAACCGCGCCTACCGCATGGGTAGAGGCATTGAGGCAGGACGGGTCTGGACCAACTGCTACCACCTCTACCCCGCCCACGCGGCCTTTGGCGGTTACAAGAAATCGGGTATCGGTCGCGAAACCCATAAATTGATGCTGGATCACTACCAGCAAACCAAGAACATGCTGGTCAGCTACGACATCAACCCGCTCGGATTTTTTTAAACGATAACACTAACCTCTATGCCTGTTGAGAATGCGCAGGCATGGGGAAAGTGAAAAGTCCGCAAATAAACGCTAATCAAAGCATAGTGATTCTGCGTTTCTGTACGCATGTATGGATATACGGAAATCTGGTTGTGAAATAAATCCAACCCTGATCGGTGTGGCAAGCCTCACCCTATAAATATATGCGTTTATTAGCGGTTATTTGCGGACTTATATTTTCATCCATCCAAGGCAGCTATCCCGGAGAGTATTTCAGGATGGCGCTGCAGCAGGGCTCTAGTCAGCTGATCCGAATCACGCTCGACTGCAGGATCGATCCTTGACGGCTGTACTACTTCCTCATGGATAATACTGGCAGGCCCCTTTGAGAGGAAGAGCACCTGGTCGGCCAATTCCAATGCCTCATTCAGATTGTGGGTCACCAGCATCACCGCGCTTGAGTGATTCCGCCAGAGCTCAAGCACCATCTCTCTCAGTGACGCTGCTGTTGGGGCATCCAGGGATGATAAGGGTTCATCCAGCAATAGTATATCCGGCTTTATGGCCATCGCTCTTGCCAATGCCACACGCCGTTGCATGCCGCCTGAGAGTTGTCCTGGAAATGCCTCTGACCTGTCATAGAGTTCTACCATTTGCAACAGGTGGTCGATCCATGCACGTTCTCTTTTGGCATCGCTCATAACGAGCTCGACGTTTTCTCTTACAGTCAGCCAAGGCATCAAGCGGGGATCCTGAAAAACATAACTGACACAACCTGGACCCCCACCCACCCACTCCAGGCTGCCATCAAAGTCGGTATCCAATCCGCTGAGAATGTTAAGCAGGGTACTCTTACCGGCACCTGAAGGGCCCACCATACTGATAAACGCGTCGGTTACAATCTCAAACTCGAGATTCTGAATGACCGAGATCTCACCAAAGGACTTCTCTCTTATCTTTACACGGCAACCTTTCACGAGCGCCACCGGGTTAAATAGTTCTCCAAGGGCCGCATCAACAATGACTCGATACTGTAGATCACCAGCACAAATGCCAGGGTGTAGGCGAGGATACTGGTAATGTCAAAGAACTGGAAAAATGTGTTGAGCTGAAAACCCACCCCATCACTGCGCCCAAGCAACTCAACCACTAATACAATCTTCCAGATCAGGGAGAGTCCGGAACGGGCAGCGGTGATTAGATAGGGATAGAGCTGAGGCATGTAGATATGTAACAGGGATCTGACAAGCGGCACCCTGAACACCTCGCCAACCTGCAGCAGTTGTTGGTCGATCGCCCGCACGCCCTCGCGTACCGTCACCGCCACCAATGGCATCTTATTGATCGCAACCGCTGCCACCGCCGCTGCTTCGACCAATCCGAACCAGACGTAGCAAAGTATGATAATCACCAGTGCAGGGATATTTAATCCCATGATCAGAACACCATCCAGAATGGTGTCAATCAGGGGGAAACGCCCCATCAGAAAGCCCACTAAAATACCGACCAGCATAGCCAGGGTAAAAGCCAGCACGACCCGGCGTAAGGTGACAATGATGCTATTCAGCAAATCACCTTCAATCAAGTGATACCAGAGTGATTGCAGGACCGCTAATGGACCTGGCAGTTGATCGCTCTCCAGCAGATACGCCGCTATCTGCCAGATAAGTATAAAAACAGAGAGAAAAAGCCACCTGCCCCAATTACTGCCCTGCAACATCTTTTTTGATCAACTCCCCGCTGTCCAAAACCTGCCAGAAGGTACCGGCTTGCAACAGCGCCGCCTCACCCACCAACTTTTTACCCCCCTCCTTGGCTAACATATCGAATACCAGGGATGCAACGTTCATTCCATTCTTCTTCAACCCATAGGGTATGCCTGTTCGATAGGCCTGTTTCAGGTTATTCAGGGTTGCTGCATTCTTTGCCTTTGTCAGTGGTGCGATTATCTCCCACTCCTCGTCACTATCAGCCAATATCCGTTTCGCAGCATATGAGGCATGTATAAATCCCTCGATCAGCGCTTGATGTTCACCTGCCCACTGGGATGAAAAAACCCATCCCAACATGGGAACAGGCTCTTTTATATCAAGACCATTAAGCATCGATTTGACATCGATCAGCGGACGCATTCCTGCCGCTTCCAGGCGCGCACCGTAGTGCCAGAAGTTCAGCACCGCG
>NATW01000067.1 GCA_003094555.1 gamma proteobacterium symbiont of Ctena orbiculata | reverse complement strand
CCACCCTGGGTGGCATACAGGATGGTCACGCCTGAGGCCTCATTGGCAGCCTTGCTCACTGAGGGTTGCACCGCACCCAGTCCGGCAAGATAGCCGCTTGCCCAATTCAGTTGCTGGCTGTTCAACCCCTCGACCGCCTGCTGCAGACGGGTGAGCTGCAGGCCATCCAGGGGGTGGGATGGAAACCCCGCTAGGGTCTTGGCACTGTTTTCCATGGCGAATCGACTCCAGGTTAAATATTGCGCTTGTGTTGGGTAGCAATCTTGGTAGAGGTGATATATCTTGTGAAGTTATATATTTTAATATTTAATCTTGAAAAGAGATATGGAACTGAGGCAGCTCAATTCACTGGTGGCCCTGGCAGAGTCGGGCTTTAACGTCACCCTGGCGGCAAAACAGATCTTTCTGGTGCAGTCGGCGGTCTCCCAGCACCTGGCCCAGCTCGAAAAAGAGCTGGGCACCCAGCTTTTCGTGCGCAAGGGGAAACGGCTGATCGCCCTGACGGCGGCTGGGGAGGAGGTTCTGAACTATGCGCGGCAGGCCCTCTCGATCCGTGAAAATATCCTTGCCATTGGCCGTGACCATGTGGAGGAGAGCAGTGGCGTACTGCGCATCGGCACCACCCATACCCAGGCACGCTATGTACTGCCTGCGGTGATCCGCGCCTTTCGCCCCCTCTTCCCCACCGTCAACCTGCAGATTCACCAGGGCACACCCCAGGAGCTGGTGGAGATGTCCATCAACGACCGGGTCGATTTCTCCATCTGCACCGAGGAGTTGGGGGATCACTCCGCGCTCAATGCCATCCCCTGCTATCGCTGGAACCGCAGTCTCATCGCCCTCAAGGACCACCCGGTGCTGGCGGAGAAATCCCTCTCCCTGGAGCGTATCTGCGACTACCCGCTTATCACCTACACCTTCGGCTTTACCGGTGCCAGCCATATGCAGACCACCTTCGCCCGGGCCGGACTGCAGCCCAACGTGGTTTTGACCGCCGCGGATACCGACGTGATCAAGACCTATGTACGGGAGGGCTTTGGCGTCGGGCTCATCGCCAGCATGGCCTATTCAAAAGAACAGGACAGGGATATGGCAATCAGGGATCTCGGCAACATGCTCCCCTGGGAGACCACCTGGGTGGCCTACCACAAGGACAAATACCTGCGACGCTATCAGCAGAAGTTCATCGATCTGATGGAGTCGATGGTACTCGAGAATGGGGTCACCAAAGCGTCATGAAACAGCTGCTGATTTGATCACATCCAGAAAAAACACCGCGGCCGAGATCTAGTTTTGAACATATTGCCGCTCCCAGGCGGCAAGCTCCTTTAAGGTGAACTGGATCAGCCTATCCGGGTCGTTCTCGATAAGCCGTTTTTTCTCTTCCGGGATATTAACGATCTCCCCCAGGTAGTTGTTTGACCAGATGACAAGTTCGGTCATCATATAGATCAGATCTTTGCCTTTGGTGGTGAGAAAGTACAACTTGCGGCGCTGACTCTCGGGGTGTGGCAGTGAAGCAACCAGTCCATCCCTTTCCAGCTTCTTCAGACGATTGCTGAGAATACTGCTGGAGATCAGCTCCTCCGCGTTCAGCATATCCTTGTATTCGTGGAGTCCCAGAAACATCAGATTACGAATGACCAGCAGTGTCCAGTGATCCCCGATGACATCCAGGCCACAGGCGATGGGGCATTGGCTACGCTGTTTATGCTCGATCTTGGCTACCATTCAATAACACTTGCATAATAGAATTGTTTTACTAGAATACTTTCATTATAGAATTATTATCGTTCAGGGAGAATACCCCCGATAAACACAGCCGACGCAGCGGAGTGTAGTGCAGCCTGCGGAGAACCACGGGAACACCGAAATTGACCGACTATCAATCCTCGATACAGTGTTCTGTCTCAGCCGACCGCGCCTACAGGGCGATTACCCAGGAGATGTCGGCCTGGTGGACTCCGATGAGCAGCCGATTCTCCAATCTAGGCGATCGCGCAAAGACAGACTTCGGCGGTCCCTCCTACTGGGTATTCGAGGCCGTGACCCTGAACAAGCCGAATCTTATAGAACTTCTCTGTTGCGAGTCGCACATGGTGTCGGATTCACTGGCGGATCCCGAGGAGTGGTTGGGCACAAGGCTGAAGTTTGAAATCACCGAGCAGGATGAGACATGCGCCATAACCCTTACCCATACCGGCTTAATCCCCGAGATGAAGTGTTATGAGGTCTGTAAAGCGGGTTGGGACCATTATTTCACCGTCAGCCTGAAACACTACCTGGAGGGTCTGGGCGGTAGACCCAACTCCTATTGACGCCAACCGGCTAAGGTATGGCCATGAAAAAACTCGGGCTGTTTATTGTCGCCTACTTCGTGATCACCATGGCCTGGGCCTATTCCTGGCACATGATCTGGTTTCATGATCTCTACACTTCCTGGGGAGCGTTCCAGCGTGAAGAGCCGATCATGGTCCTGGGTATTGCAGCCATTCTGACCCAGGGGATTGTGATCGGCTATCTCTACCACTTCTACTACAGACAGGGCTCTGCTATTCTTCAGGGAATCAAATTCAACCTTATCATCGGGCTGATGACCTATACCGCCATGGGCTTCGCCACCGCAGCCAAGTTTCAGATCGAACCGGTTGGACAATTTCTTTTCTCTCACACGATCTATCAGACCATTCAATTCGTCCTGACCGGTAGTGCGTTGGGGCTAATATTCAAGAAACCTAGACAAAGGAGAAAAACAATGCCGGAATATATCTTCACTTATCACGGCAGCAAGATGCCGGAAACGCCGGAGGAAGGCGCTGAAGGGATGGCCAAGTGGCAGGCCTGGGCCGATTCGCTCGGCTCCACGCTGACCAACCCGGGCACACCGGTGGGCATCACCAAGGTATTGACCCCCGACGGCGTCTCGACAGAACCCGCCTCCAATCCGATTATGGGATTCTCCATTATTCAGGCTGAAAGCATGGAGGCGGCATTGGCGCTGCTAACGAGCTGTCCGCATCTGGAGTATGGCGGCACACTCGAGGTGTCCGAAATGCTGCTGATGCCTGGCGATATGGGTTAATGGAACAGTGCAAAGGCCAGGCGCATCCGATTAAAAGGAGAGGATGGAGCAACCCCTGATAGTGTTGCGAAACTCATGTTTCAGCTCTGGGAAGCGGGCCTGCCACATGTCCACGATCGCCTGTTCATCCTCGCGGGCGGCGTCATCCAGATAGATCTCACAGCTTTTGGCTAGACGTGTCCGGCAGACGGGCAGGACAGGATAACGCGAGCGCTTCTGAATAAAGCCGGAAGGCCCATCGACGACCAGCATATCAATGCCTGACTCAGGAATGGCGTCTGGTGAGTACCACGCATAGACTGCACCATCCACAAGCGTATCCTGTAGCGGCGTATGGACCACGCTTGCATAGTCACCGAGATCATATCGATCGATATAGCTTCGTGTATGGCCGGCATACTGCTGACCATCCTCGAGACTGATTACATGCCCGGCACCATTGATTTGACAGCAGCGGGCCAGCATCAATGTTGTCAAACCGCTGCTGCACTCCAGGATAAGTTTGGGTGTGGCTTTCAGACAGGCATCGACAATGATCTGTAGGAAATCTGACTCAGCGGTCCAATTTGGGGTGAAGGGGATGCCTTGATGTAAATCGAGTTGGATCTGTAACGCGTGATATTGTTGCGGATCGTCTGTCACTTATTCACTTTTCCATACTATTATTAATCGACTGCAGCTTCAGCCAATAGCCTGTCTTATTCGAGATCGATAAGTGCTATATACTCCGCCTCTACCTCAGCTTCGGCATAGGGCCCATCGCCGTCATTATCTATTTGCGGCGTATCGAATTTAACCCAATAAAATACAATCGACCCCTTTTTTCCCTTAACGACTCTCCTTGCGCCTCGCCATGACGCATGATCAGCCGCATGATGAGCAGCCAATTTGGGCGGTTTTGAAATTGTTCCTGTGCAGTCGTTGGGAAAATTCCAGTGACCTTCGATATGTACTCTGTTGCCTATTTTATATTTCATTTCTTATCTTGATGCTACAACTCACCAGAGGCTAAAAGTATTGTGAGGAACCATCGACACCACTATCGTCCGAGAGAGTATGCAATACTGGCCACCTGTAAACGGCCATATTCTATAGTCACGCCTTCTCACTGTTGTTGTTCGTTAAATACTCTAGCAGCTGGAGGATGCAATATCCTGATAGGGTTAGCCGATATAATACCCACCATTACCTCTGCCATCCCAGTTTCACTACTTGGCACTTTGTTGAAGCAAGGCGGCCATCGCCTTGAGACACTTGCTGTCTATTTAGCGATATTAGCAAGCCACCCTATCCTGAGGATAGATATAGACTGCAAAATGCGGCCAAATAGGGTTACCAGAAAATGGCGTTTGAAAAATGACCAGTGTGTTAGGCTATTACCCAGTGCCAACCGATAAAATAATCAGACAATTTGGCTACAGACTTCAATAGCATAATCATGAAATATAGGAATCACATAGATAAACTTCTGTTTATCGGCCTGTTGCTCACAATCCTCCTGGGTGGTTGCGGAAAAGGGACAGATTCAACGGCAGACGGCATCATGCTCAAGGTCTGGGCCCATGCCGGACAGGAGAGCGAGCGCACAGTTCTGCAACAACAGGTCGATCGTTTCAACCAAACAGATTCCGACACCAAGGTTCAACTCACCCTGATTCCCGAAGGGAGCTACAACGCCCAGATACAGGCCGCAGCCATTGCCGGCGAGCTGCCTGACCTGCTCGAGCTGGATGGTCCCTTTCTCTCCGCCTATGCCTGGCAGGGACACTTACGCCCGCTGGCGAACCTACTCGACAATAAACTGCTTGCCGATCTACTTCCATCGATCACTGCCCAGGGCAGTTATGCAGATCGGCTCTGGGCGGTCGGCGTCTATGATTCGGGCCTCGGTCTCTATGCCAATCGCTCCAAGCTGCTTCAGGCAGAACTTCGCATCCCCTCGCTGCAGCAACCCTGGTCGTTGGATGAGTTCGAAGCCGCATTGAAGCAACTGGCCAGCCAGGACCCGGACGGACAGGTACTCGATCTCAAGCTCAACTATGCAGGCGAATGGTATACCTATAGCCTGTCGCCAATGCTGCAGTCGGCAGGGGGTGATCTCATCGAGCGAGGGAGTCACGACAGTGCCGATGGGGTACTCAATGGGCCACATAGCATAGCCATCCTAAGCAGGTTGCAAGGGTGGATAGCAGACAACCTGGTCGATCCCAATATCGATGATGCCGCCTTTACCAGTCGCCGCGTACCATTGGCCTTGGGAGGGCATTGGAACTACCAGCAATACCACTCGAACCTGGGTGATGAACTGCTGCTACTGCCCTTGCCCGATTTCGGTACCGGCAGCAAGACAGGCCTGGGTTCATGGTGTTGGTCGATTACGGCTGACAGCGAGCACCCCGAGGCGGCAGCCAGTTTTCTCGAATTCCTGCTCAGCACCGAAGAGGTGTTGTCCATGGCGAATGCCAACAGTGCCGTACCCGCCACCCGATCGGCCATCGATGCCTCCCCTCTCTATCGCCAGGATGGGCCACTCCATCTGTTTGTTGCACAACTCAACAAAGGGCATGGCGTGCCACGACCGAGAACCCCGGCTTATCCGATCATCACGGCTGAGTTTCAAAAAATTGTCGATCGCATTCGCAGCGGGGGCGATGTACAGCGTGTGCTGGACAGCGCAGTGGAGGTAATCGATCGTGAGATTGAGGACAATCAGGGCTATCCCTGGCAAGGAGTAGCAAAACCTTGAGCAAGCAACGCCGTTTACGTGATCAAACAACAACAGCCGTAATCATGGCGATTCCCGCCTTGGCGGGACTGCTGCTTTTTATCCTCCTTCCCTTCGCCACAGCCTTGGTATTAGCCTTTACCGACCTGCGCCTCGGCTCACCACTGCCAGTGAATTTTGTTGGCTTCGATCAATTCCTGCATCTGTTCGACAATCCCGGCTTCTTGCGAGCGCTACTCAACAATCTCCTGTTCGCGTTAATCGTGGTCCCCGTGCAAACCGCACTCGCCCTCGCCTTGGCCCTGTTGCTGAATCAGGGACTCCCTGGAACTGTGGCGTTTCGCACCCTTTTCTTCATGCCTGTTGTCTTACCCATGTCCCTGGTTGCGGTAATCTGGTCACTGATCTATGCCCCGGGTTCGAACGGCATGATGAACACCTTTCTCACACAGGCGAGCTTTGGTCTGTGGGAGGCCAGGGACTTCCTACGTGATCCCATATTTGCCCTGCCGGGCATCATGCTGCTTTCGATCTGGCAGGGCGTGGGATTTCAGATGGTAATCCTGCTCGCCGGCCTGCAAAGTATTCCGCAGACACTCTATGAAGCCGCCTCCCTTGATGGTGCCGGGCGTCGCCAGCAACTCATGCATATCACCCTGCCACAACTGCGCAATCCATTGATCTTCGTTATGCTGATCACCACCATTCTCGCCTTTCGCCTGTTTGACCAGGTGCAGATCATGACCCGGGGAGGTCCCGACAATGCCACCACAACCGTTATGTATGAGGCGGTGCAGGCGGCCTTCGCCCGCCAACAGGTAGCCCTTGCCAGTGCCATGACGGTGGTGTTCTTTCTACTCGTGCTCACGGTCACCTGGCTACAGCGCCGTTTCACACACCATGAGCGGGAGGTGGCATGAGACCTGCCCCACGCATTCTGTTCAGTTATCTACTGCTTGCCGGCATGGCACTGCTGTTCATCGCTCCATTGATCATGATGTTCTCCGGCAGCCTCAAACCGGACCATAGAGTATTGTTGGAGGGTGGTTCACTGGCAGCATTTCTACCAAGCGACCTATCTCTGCAAAACTATAACGACGTGTTTCGACGCAGCGATTTTCTGCGCTTCTTTTTCAACTCACTGTTCATCACAAGCTGCATTGTCATCTGTGGCCTGTTGGTCAATTCACTCGCCGCCTATGCCTTCGCGCGCCTGCAGTGGCGTGGGCGGGATCTGCTCTTCAATCTGGTTCTGGCACTGATGATCCTGCCTTTCGAGGCGATCGCCGTGCCCTTGTTCTATGGCGCTTCCCTGCTCGGTCTGCGCGATAGCTACAGTGTGCAGATCATCCCGTTCATTGCCAACGCCTTCGCCATCTATCTCTTCTACAGCTTTTTCATCGGCATGCCCAAAGAACTCGAAGAGGCCGCCCGTCTCGATGGCGCTTCAACCCTGCGTATCTTTTTCAGCATCATCGTGCCGAATGCCAAACCGGCATTCGCCAGTGTCGCCATTCTCACCTTCCTCACTTGGTGGGGTAGCTACCTTTGGCCCACGATGGTAACCATTGGTCCTGCCGTGCGCCCCTTACCGGTTGCTATCGCCAGCTTCTATACCCTGCCACCCCTGCAGTGGGGCGATATCCTCGCCTTCGGAATGATGATGGTGTCTCCGGTATTGCTGGTGTTTGTCATCTTTCAACGCTGGTTCGTTGCCGGCGTGGCGAGTTCGGCTATAAAGGGCTGAATATGGCTACCATCGAGTTCGACAACGTCAGTAGAAGCTTCGGTGGCACTATTGACGCAATCCATGAACTGAACCTCAAGGTCAATGATGGTGAACTCATGGTGCTTGTCGGCCCCTCCGGTTGCGGTAAATCCACACTGTTGCGCATGGCGGCCGGCTTGGAGGAGATCAGTTCAGGCGAGATCCGTATAAACGACCGGGTGGTCAACCACATCCCCCCACAGCAACGCAATGTGGCCATGGTGTTTCAGAACTATGCCCTCTACCCCCACATGACGGTACGCGACAACCTGGCGTTTCCCTTGCGTATGCAGAAACAGTCAGTCGCCACCATCGAGGAGAAGGTGATGGGAATCGCAGAAATGCTCGATCTCACACCACTCCTGGCACGCAAACCCAAGGTCTTGTCAGGAGGACAGCGCCAACGGGTGGCGATGGGCCGCGCGATCATCCGCGAGGCCGACATCTTTCTGATGGATGAACCGCTCTCCAACCTGGACGCCCGACTACGGGTTCAGATTCGTTCCGAGATCGCCCGCCTGCAAAACGAACTCGCCACCACCACCCTGTATGTCACCCACGACCAGGCAGAGGCCATGACCCTGGGTCAGCGGGTGGCCGTGATCAGTCACGGACTGTTGCAACAGGTGGGGACGCCTCAAGCGATCTATGAGCGTCCCACCAATGCCTTCGTTGCACGATTTATCGGCTCTCCCGGCATGAATCTGCTTTGCGCATCGCTACGCCGGGATAATCGCGAGAGCCTGCTCGAACTGGGGCCTATACGCCTCCCGCTCCCGCAGCAGCTAGTGGCGAATTTTCCAGGTCTTGCTTCTCGCTATGAAGAGAGCCTGCTAGTGGGGATTCGTCCCCATGCAATCCAACTGGCCAATACGCAGTCAGCGCATAACCTGGCTGCCCGGATTAGCGCGGTTGAAGCAATGGGGCATGAGACAATCCTGCATCTGGATACAGATCTGATCATGCACACAAGCGCCAAGGCCGGTGAAGCCAAGGCCCCGGGTGATGCGCCTCATTTGCTGGTCCAATTGACCGGCCACCAGAACTTCAGAATTGGTGAACAACTCTATGTGCATATCGGGGTAGAGAATCTGTGCTTTTTCGATCGGAATGGCAAGGCAATCCATTCTTAACCAGGCAACCGAATATGCCATGCAGATGATTTTGCGCAAAGAAATCAACTGACATTCAGACTATATTTAAAGTGTCACGACCGCTGGGACATAGCGGTACCATGCTTGTATTGAAAGCTGTGACGGAGCGTCATTCTAACTAAGGATTGATATTAAAAACCTGCAGGGAATAACATGGTGTACCGTTCAATTATCTATCTGTTACTGATCACGCTTGGCACTGGCCAGTTCAGCCTGGCTGTTGCCGATAACGCGCTGCAGGCGGCTATGGAGCTGGAAGGGGCCCTCCTCCTCACACCGGACATTGAAAACGGCAAGAAGGTCTACCGCACCTGTGCGGTCTGTCATCAACCTGAGGCCTGGGGCAAGGAGAGCGGCTACTACCCTCAGGTAGCCGGTCAGATAGGAACAGTCATCATCAAACAACTGGCTGACATCCGTGCGCGAAATCGGGACAACCCAACCATGCTCCCGTTCACCAGGCTCGAACTGCTGTCACTGCAGGAGATCGCGGATGTCAGTGCCTATATCGCCAATTTGCCCATGACCCGCCACAACGGGGTCGGTCCAGGTACCGACCTTGTACATGGAAAAAAGATCTACGAAGACTATTGTGCCGAGTGCCATGGCCCCCGTGCTGAAGGGGTTGTCGACGACCATATTCCCTTGTTACAAGGTCAGCACTACCGCTATCTCATGCGTCAGTTCATTTGGATCAGAGACGGGCGAAGACGCAACGCCGACAAGAAAATGGTGAAACAGATCCAGGGATTCCAATCCCGAGATATCAGTGCTGTGATGGACTATATCTCGCGCTTACAGCCTCCCGAAGAGAAACTCGCACCCGCTGACTGGCGTAACCCCGATTTTCCCAACTACCGCAGTACCGGTCGCCGACAATAGGAGAGCGGGTAGCTATCAGAGCGCCAGAATGTCACCCATATCCGGCACAGATGCCTTGAGGCCCAACTCCGATTCCAGCAGATCACGCAAGTCTTTTTTTGACTCGGGCTCGCCGTGTACCACGTGCATCTGTGGTGAGCTCTTCCTGAAATTGCCCACCCAACGGGTCAGGTCATCCACATCCGCATGTGCCGAGAGACCGCCCACGGTGTGGATACTCGCCTTAACCCGATACTCATCACCATGGATCTTAACCCGGGATTTACCATCCACCAGGGCACGCCCCAGGGTGCCATGGGCCTGATAGCCCACGATCATGATATGCGCGCCTGAACGGGAGATATTGTGCTTGAGATGGTGCATGATCCTGCCACCCGTACACATGCCACTGGCGGAGATGATAATCGCGCCGCTCTTGATCCGGTTGATCCCCATCGACTCCTGGGGTGACTCGGTCAACTTGAGGTTCCTTAGATGGGGCATCTCATTGATCTGCTTGCGCAGCTTGGTCGCCTCTTCGTCATAGAGGTGGGGATACTCCCAGTAGACCTTGCTCGCCCTGATCGCCATCGGGCTGTCCAAGAATACCTGCCAACGCCCCAGGTCCCACTCATCGTAATATTTTCCCAGGTAGTAGAGAATCTCCTGGGTACGGCCTATGGAAAAGGCCGGAATCAACAGGTTGCCCTTCCCGTGGGCGGCTGCACGGATGATCTCACCGATCTCCTCGATCGTTTTCTGACGATCCCTGTGACGGCGGTTACCGTAGGTACTCTCCACAATCACATGATCCGCCTCATCGATCACCGCCGGGTCGTTCAGGATCGGGGTGTCGTACTGACCCAGGTCGCCACTGAAGACAATCTTCCGTTGTTTGCCCTTTTCATTCAGCCACACCTCGACACTGGATGAACCGAGAATATGCCCCGCGTCCTGAAAGCGGATCGAGATCCCCGGCAGGATCTCCCGCTTCTCCCTGTATTTCAGGCCAACGAGGTTATTCAACGCATCACGGGCATCGGGTACGGTGTAGAGGGGCTCGACGAATGGTTTCCCCTTACGTTTTCGCCACTTGTTTTCATACTGCGCATCCTTCTCCTGCAGGAAGGCGGAATCCTGCAGCAGGATATCGCACAACTCCATGGTGGCATTCTGCGCGTAGATCGGCCCCTGGTAGCCCTGCTTGACCAGCAGCGGGATGCGCCCCGAATGGTCGATATGGCCATGACTGAGGACAACCGCGCTGATCTCGTCGGGAGAGAAGGGAAAGGGACGGTGGTTTTTCTCCATCTCCTCCCTGCGACCCTGAATCAATCCGCAATCGAGCAATATTGTCTCTCCATTGGCACGCAGGATATGACAGGAACCGGTTATGCCGCTGGTTGCACCATAGAATTCAATCTGCATAGGAAGTGTCCTTATGAGGATCTTTTTGATTCGATGTGAAAGGCCATACGGGTAGCTTACCATGAGGATACGCCAATCCACCCTTTAGGCCTATGCAAAGCCACAAAATTAAACATTCACAGGGTCATTTAAGGCATATAATCACTTATTGAAGCTAAAATAACAGCCTGACTGACACCACTCAATCAACCAACCTCACCGGGTAGCCATGATGACAACAGGTACAGAGCAATTACAGGGGCAAGCAACTAAAAACGGTTTTCGCGGCATCCATATCTTATGGATCGTGATGGCTACCATCCTGGTCACCGCCGCTATCACATACTGGGTGGTGCGTACCTATATCTATGCCAAGGATTTTACCCCGGTGGAACTGAATCATGCCGAACAACAGGTACTCAACGGCAAACTCAAGCAGTTGGGCTATGAACCAAGCCCGGCCTCCGAGTCCAACGCCAAACCTCAACAAAAGGAGACAGATGAGGAGTGGCTGAAACCGCAGCGCTACAATGAGAAGGGGGCAAGGCGCGAGGTCTTTTTCAGCGAGAGGGAACTCAATGCCATGGTGGCGAACAATCAGGACCTGGCAAGGAAGCTCGCCATCGACCTGGGTGACGACCTGGTGAGCGCAAGACTGCTGGTGCCGGTCGATCAGGACTTCCCCATCTTCGGCGGCAAGACCCTGCGTGTCTCCACGGGTGTAGAGATGGCGTTCCGCGACGCCAAACCGGTGGTGATCCTGAAGGGTGTCAGCATCATGGGCGTACCCATACCCAACGCCTGGTTGGGCGGCCTTAAGAATATCGACCTGATCAGCGAATTTGGTGATGACCAGGGCTTTTGGAGCGGCTTTGCCAAAGGTGTTGAGGATATTCGAGTCGAAGAGGGCGAGCTTAAAATCAAACTCAAAGAGTAAGCTGTTTAACCACAAGACACAGCCAACCCATTCTCCCCTCTCCCACTCCCCTGGGATGATGGAGTCGCCAATCCTGAGGATACCTATCCCGGGAAGCAGATATGAACCCTTGGAGCCAGGAACCACACTCTACATATCCCGCACCAATCGAACATAGTTGTAGATGCGCGCGGCATCTCCTTGCGGACTGATGTCGAAATAGTAGCCATCAGTTACATAGGTTAGGTTATAGCCTTCCTGTGACCCGCCCTGTTCCACAGTTTCTGCACTCACTGTCTCATCTTCACTCGACGAACCACCACCGCAACCTGCCAGGGCTATTGACAGTAAACAGATGAGACAATAGCCGGTAAAATCAACTTTGCATATTTCCACTGTTACCATCCCTTAACCTCGGTACCAATCTCACTCACAGACTTGGTTTTTCAACGCCGGCCACCCGGGCGGCCTGCTCTTTCATGCCAAAGACGATATGCCTCGAGCTGCTCTATCTGTGCCTGGGACAGCACAGTAAAGAGCCGTTCCCGGGTTTCCACACGATGTTGTTCCAATTCATCATGATGGCGCTTGTGCAATAACACGCGACCCTGTAACCGCTCTTCCAGTATGGTCTCCAGGGAAGCCATCTGTTCATCGGTAAGTTCCAACCGCTGCTGCAGAGACTCACTATCGGATCCACCGCAGGAACCACCAAGGGGTGACATGGCGGCGGCTGAGCTCGCCACAGAAATAACAATAACTAAAGTTGTAAAAAGTGCTTTTTTCTTCATCTGTCACTCCAAGCTCATACTGAATTACTGCAATCTATTGAACCGATCAAACTGGCCCGCTCACTACTGAGTCTAAGCAGCGATATCGCAGGGATAGAGGAGAAAATGTGGAGAAATTGTAGAGATCAGGCAGGACCAGACATCAGTGCAGCAACAAGGAATAGTTGATATCTCAGGGCCGGAAAATCTTAAGGATTGAACCAGTGAAATAGCTTGACATATGTATGAAAATATACTTCGCAGAAGCAGTGACCAGGTGCTCTTTGACCCACATGATGAAGGATTTACTGCAATATGTTATCCCCCCCTACCCGGCTTAGTGTTCATGGAGTTAACATATGGTATTGTTCAATCACCTATCATCAGATAATTATTTGTATGCAATTTTGCCATGACGGCAATGAATAAAAATGATGCATCCATGCAGCGCCTTATTCGCCCATTACTATGGTCGATCCTCGCAGCTATGGCGATATATGGCGGGTTTGTAATCGCCAGTGATTTAGAAGGCTTTATCAACTCACTCACTAAGCTCAGTCTTGAAGGCTGGTTGATTGTCCTGGGCCTGTCACTGTGTAATTACTTCCTGCGATTTGTCCGTTGGGAAATCTATCTACACCGCCTCAACAGCCGAATACCTACACTGCAGAGCCTGGCCTACTACCTGGGTGGTTTTGCGTTTACCACAACCCCCGGAAAGGCAGGTGAAGCTGTACGATCCCTGTA
>NATW01000066.1 GCA_003094555.1 gamma proteobacterium symbiont of Ctena orbiculata | reverse complement strand
ATGGGATTTTAAATCTTGCTATAAAGACAAGGGTGGATAAAAATTTCATGTTTCTATGGATTCGTTAGAAATATGGAACATCCCGATGCAGATGCTGACCGGCTGGTGAAAAGCCTCCGATTGTCCTTCAAAGCCTTTCAAGCCACCGGTCAGCGTCTGCGCCCAAACAGCACAAGTCGCATTCGAGAGTAGCAGACACGAATCAACTACTTACAAGTCTAAAACCCAGCGACACCAAGGACAAAACACCACTTCACCGAATCGCTTAGTATCCACGACTCGCTAATTGGTTTATCCGATAAGTGCCATGCCCATCACCACTGACCGATGCTATAGGGGAAGGGAGGATTAGATGCTGTGTCGGAATGTAGAATCAAAGTCCACGAATGGAGGGAATCAGCCGAGCTGTGATCTCTTGATCCAATAATGATGATTGTTTGGACTAGAGGTCTCTCAATATTCCGACAGCATTGCGTAGTTTCCCATGTAGTGCTTTGATCTCTTTGTCATTGAGGCCGTGAAGCATCTGTCGCTCCAGCTGGGAGATCACCTGGTTGCAACGGGCCAGCAGACGCTTACCGTCTGAGGTCAGACTGATATGGATGATGCGTCCATGATTGGGATCGGGTTTACGTATGATCCAACCGTTCCTCTCCATCCCCTTTATCAGCTCGTTGGCAGCCTGAGGGGAAACCATGGTGCGTTCGGCCAACTTGGCGTTGGAAAGCTTCCCGCTGCTGTAAAAAACTGAAAGAGCGGTGTATTGCCCTATCGTCAGTCCCATCGGGTCAAGCGCCTTGCGGAAACTCCGTCTCAATGCCCGATCCAGGCGTCCGACCATATAGGCCACACCCAAAGGAGTATCCGCTTGGTTCTGCAGTTCGTCGAGCTCTATAAAATCCACTGAATCATCGGATGATTGACAATCAATTGACATCTCTCTCGAATCCCCTTCTCCAATCCTAAGTAATACAGTTGTATATTTTTACGTCAGTGAAAAGCGGAGCATAGAGCATTTTTTTATATCAATCTAATTGATATATTGCTCTGCGTCAGACAGGGCCCTGGAATTCAGCTGCCATCGGGCAACCATATAGGATACTGTCGATCACCATCGGTATGGATGGGGCTCTCCTGCCTGCTGTTGTCGCATGCAGGACCCGGCACCCAAACCCCCAGACAATCGCCATTGATACCGAAACCGACACCGAAGAGATCTGATCGCGACACGCGCACCCATTACCAGGGGAATTGGCTACACTTATTCCCACCAGCATGAATTGACATAAGGAGATGACAATGCCATTCACTCTGATCTCCAACGCATTCTCCGATGGTGATGGAATACCCGTCGAATACACCTGCCAAGGCGCCGACCTATCGCCCCAGCTGGCATGGGGCGGGGTGCCGGAGAAAACCCGGAGCCTGGTGCTGATCGTTGACGATCCTGACGCCCCCGATCCCATGGCGCCGAAAATGGTCTGGGTCCATTGGGTGCTCTACAACCTGCCACCCGAAACCCGCGAGTTGACAACAGCGATCAAGCCTGCCGCCCTTCCACGCGGGACCGGTGAAGGTATCAATGACTGGAACCGAACCGGCTATGGCGGCCCCTGTCCACCGATCGGCCGTCATCGCTACTTTCATAAACTCTATGCCTTGGACAGCGTATTACAGGGTCTCGATAAACCGACCAAGGTCGAAGTGGAACTCGCTATGAAAGGACATGTCATCGGTGAAGCGGTACTGATGGGAACCTATATCAAATCTACCTGATCACCTGTCAGGCGCAGCCATGGGATGGGGAACATGAGAATCGTGAAAGTTACTGAATAGTTTTTTTAGTGTTGAGTTTTGAGTTATCCAGACCACGCTTCTCTTTCCTTGGTCACTTGTTGCGTCTTCTGTGGCAAAAGAATTATGATGATAGAATCAAAAGAGTCATAAAAGAAGCGAACCCATCCATTAATAACTAAAGACTCACCACTTAAATCTACTAAGAAAGTCACTAATGCGATGGCTGGGCAAACCGGGCAACCGTGCAATGTATGGATCGACTCACTACGCCGCTTTACGCAGCCAGGAGAGAGGCCATGGTGAACCAATTGAGTGATAGCGCCTACAGCCTTGGGGAGGAGATAGCCCATGCCGTCACCCATGGCATCGGGATTGTACTGAGCATTGCCGGTCTTGTGGTTCTGGTGGCCTTCGCCTCGCTATATGGCAATGCCTGGCATATCACCAGCAGCAGTATCTATGGGGCCACCCTTATTCTACTCTATACCGCCTCGACTCTTTACCATGGCATCCCCCAGCCGAGAGTGAAGCGGGTGCTGCAGCGCATCGATCATGCAGCCATCTTTATACTCATCGCCGGTACCTATACGCCCTATACCCTGGTCAATTTACGCGGAGAGTGGGGCTGGACCCTGTTTGGACTGGTGTGGGGTTTTGCCATCCTCGGTGTGCTACTTGAGACGCTTGTCAAACAGCGTATAAAATGGCTATCCCTGAGCCTCTATCTTGGGCTCGGCTGGTTGGCAATAATCGCCATCAAACCGTTAATCGATAACGTGGCCACCGGCGGATTGATTCTGCTGCTTGCCGGCGGGCTCTGCTACTCCCTGGGGGTGGTTTTCTATCTCTGGAAACGCCTCGCCTACCACCATGCGGTGTGGCATCTGTTTGTGATGGCCGGTAGCCTGCTCCACTTCTTTTCCATCTTGTTCTACGTACTTCCGCCGGCAGCGGGCTGATTATATTGCAACCATCATGGAACAGAAGTCTTGCAGCAGAATTCCAAGCAGCGGGGCTCTCTTCGGAACTGCTGAGACAACCCGTACACAGCCATAAAGACTCAGCTTAAATAATGACCGGATCGGTCTGGCGCCTGTTCCAGTTCGCCAGGGCTTGCTCCACACCGTGCAGGCCATAGAGCAGTCCAATTCCTGGAGGCAGCTCGGCATCCTCGGGAAAGGCCCCACCCCCAACCCAGATTTCCGTTTTATCTTCGATCATCTGGCGCAATCCACTCAGCATGACGATGGCGTCGTCCAGCTTGAAGTTGCCGCTGAAGGAGAGACCGATCACATCCACCTTGTGGTGTTGGGCGGCCTCCTTGATGTCACGAAATGGCATTTCGATGCCAAAAGATATCACCTCTGCGCCCCCCAGCCTCAACAAAGCCTCCACCATCAACAGTCCAAGGCTATGTATCTCCCCGGGAAGCGTGGTCAGCATAATCCGTGGCCCGGAGCCCGGGTGCGCATTCTCAGCCAGGGATTGGCGCACCAGGTTCTTGATCAGTTCCGTGTAGAGATGCTCTTCATATACAGCCAGATCACCTTCACTCCAGGCCTCTCCCACCTTCTGATTGGCCGGCACCATCACCCTGTGTATAAAGGCCCTCAGTCCCAGCTGCTGGAGTTGGTCATGTAGCCAGTCATGCAGATCGATGGCCTCGCCGGCCTTGAGCAGATCGATCAAGCGATCGAAATCGAAATCCACTTTTGGGCGCTTCAACAGCTCACTCAGCTCGGAGATGTCCAGCGCCATCAACTTCCCCGGTCTACGCCCTTGATCCACCAGCTGCCTGATCAATACAAGCTTGTTCAGCTCCTCATCGGTGTAGACTCTATCCCCATTCAGATCCCGTGTCGGTTTGGGATATTGGTAACGTCTCTCCCACATTCGCAGCAGATCCTTCGGAATACCCGATATGCGGGAGACATCGCCAATGTTATGGTTGCCGTTCATGTATTACTTTCCCCAACAGCCGGAACCTGGAATCTTCGCTTCACCATGCGGGCCATTGTACCCAGCAACGGCAGTTGTTGGTAAAGCTCAGCGGCATCCCAGTAGTCACGGTGGCGGATAACACGGCCATCTGTTGCAAACATCAGTTGTGAAACCCCCTCAAAAGTGATTTTTCTACCCCGCAGGCCACAGGTGAAGATCCAGCTGACCCAGGCGATGTCGCCGTCGATCTGCACCTGTTCCACGGTGAAGGCCGGCTTTTCCGCGGTATCGAACATATGCTGAAAAACCGCAGCGATCTGCGCCGAACCATGGACATGATTGAAAGGGTCCTGAAAACTCGCCGATTCATCATAGAGCTCGCCGATACTGCCTAGAGATGAGGGTGAGAGTCCCTGGTACCACTCCACCAGCATGTCGATCTTCATTATCCCACCGCCTTTTTCAATAAAT
The DNA here is from genome assembly GCA_003094555.1 of gamma proteobacterium symbiont of Ctena orbiculata. Lineage (GTDB taxonomy): Bacteria > Pseudomonadota > Gammaproteobacteria > Chromatiales > Chromatiaceae > Thiodiazotropha. Next base: position 8,812 of record NATW01000066.1, on the reverse strand, counting down.
AGAATCTGAGCCTGTCAGGCAGGCGACTCAGCAGTTTCATCCAATAAGTGAAACGCTTCGGAAAGTGGATTTCGAATTGCCCCCGCCCGATACCTTTCAGCATCTCTGCAGCGGCCTGCTCCGCACTGATCAGGGCCGGCATATCAAAGTCGTTCCGCTCGGTCAGGCGGGTATCCACAAAACCGGGATTGACCAGATAGACACCTATCCCCCTGGCGGAGAGATCGGTATAGAGAATCTGCGACAGGTTGATCAAGGCCGCCTTGGTTGGCCCATAGGCGAGAGCCTTGGGCAGACCCGTATAGCCGGCAACGCTGGCCACGAAGCAGAGACCGCCCTGTGCCTGCTTGAGATAGCAGGGCAAGACCGCATCCAACAGGTTATAGGCCCCCTGCAGATTGATATCCAGGCCCTGCCGAATCACTGGCAAATCCAGGGCCCAGCTTCGCATGGGCGTATAGATACCGGCAGAGTAGACGACCATGTCGATTCCGCCCCACTGCATCAGCAGTTCATCCCGTGCCCATTTCAGGGAGTCCCCATGGGTGACATCCAGGGGCATGACTATCGTCTCCTCTCCCGCAATCTCCTGTAAGCCCTTTTCTCCCCTGGCACTGATGGCCAAGCGGGCACCTTTTTGCCGCAAGAGAGTCGATAAGGCGGCACCGATTCCGCTGCTCGCCCCAATCACCCAGACCCGCTTCTCCTGCCAGTCGGTTATCGACGGATTCAAGCTCATGGGTCGCGCCTCTTGAAAAACAGCAGCACTTCACCCAGGCGAAACCCAAACTTCTTCATCACCGAACGGTTGAGCAGAACACCATCCTCCTGCAGATACATCCAGTCATCGAAATTCACTTCATATATCTTCTCTCCCAGGGGCAGCCTGAGGGTGTATAACCACTGCAGGGCATTGCCCGATACACGGCCACGAGCCTCCCCCACCACGTCCTCTGCGATACCCGTATACTCATCCTCACCGCGCTTGGTCAAGCGCCAGATGCGTTGCTGTTTAGTACCGTCGCTATAGGTGAAGTGTTCGTCCAACACCCCCTGGCCTCCCTCCCAACTGGCCTCAATGACGACCTTGAAGCGCTTGACCACGCTGCCATCCCGCTTCTGGAACATACCCCAGCCATCGATTGTGCCGTTGAAGTACTCTTCAAGTTTCAATATCGGGCGTTCGTTTTGGTATGCGGTCACATCCACTCCCGCGCAGCCGGTCAGGGTAACCGCGGTCAGCAGCGCCATGGGTTTAAACAGCATAATGAACCTCCAGGGATCGGCGCCAGCGAACCAATAGCGCGGCGGAGAGCAGCTTGATCAGACAGGGAACACCGGCATAGATGATGGCAAGGGCGGTCAAACCACCATCGCCACCCGGCTGATAGCCGAATCCCGCGAGCAGCGGCAGGCCCAATCCGGCCGCCAATGCCAGAACGCCCTTGTTGATCAGGCTCCAGATACCGAAGTAGCTACCGACACTGCCTCGATCCTCCTGTGGAATGATATCCGCGGCGATAGCCGCGGGCAGGGCGAGATCGGCACCAAGGGCTGCGCCGGACATCAGGCAGATGAGCAGATAGGGAACAAGATCATTCTCCCCCAGCTGTACCGCCCAGATGAATCCAATTACAGCAATCAGCGTGCCGAGAGCCCAGGTGAGACTCTTCCCGAAACGGCGGGAGAGCCTCAGCCAGATGGGTAGCGAGAGGGCGCCGCTGACAAAATAGGTGGCCAGAAAGAGACCGCTATAGGCCTCCAACTTAAGTACATCGGCGATATAGAAGAGCACTAGGGTTGCAGCGATCGCCACCGCGAGACCATTCAACAGAAACAGTGTCGCCAGGCGCCTGAACGGGGATTGGCGCAGGGGGCGCAACAGGCTCATGGTGTTCGATTCATGACTCGTTGGCAGCGGAAATTGATACAGCAACAGCCACACTGAGAGCAGCAGAAACAGGGCGAAAATCAAACTATAGGGGAACCAGCGGGTGACCCCTTGAAACCAGTAGGAGAAGAGCATGGGCAGGAGGCTGGCGAGGATCACCCCAAGCAGTCCGAAGCCTTCACGAAAGGCCACCAGCCGGGTACGCTCATGGCTGTCGTGACTGGCGTTGGCCCCCCAGGCGAGATAGGTGATATTCAGGGCGCTGTGTGCGGTATAGACCAGGACCAGTGCCGCGCCGAACCAGAGGGCGAGCTGCCACTGCAGCATCTCCGGGGGATTGAACAACGCCCCATAGGAGATCACCAGGATAGCCGCCGCCACACCTGCCAGCAGGGCCCAGCCCCTGGGTTGCCGCTGCATCAAATCAGCCAGCCTGCCCAACCAGGGATCCTGCAGGGTATCCAGAGCCCGGGATGCCAGCAGGATAGCACCGGTCAAGGCCAATCCCAGGCCCAGTTCATCACCATACAGCTTGGGCGTATGGATATAGACCGGCAGCGCCGCCATCGCCAGGGGGGCGCCCAGCAGACCGTAGGCGATGCGCTGCATGGGGGTCATTCGGCCTCTCCCAGGAGTCCGCGACGTAACACGGGTTTTGTGGTGGCCGGGCTAAGCCAGATATCAAAGAATGCAGCCGCCAGTTCAGGGTCGTCGATGGGGCCCAGATACTCGCTCCGGGTATAGAAGCGCGCCCCCTCGCCGGGCAGATGAACACCCAGGATGGCATCCCCATCGGACACATCGGGGAATACCGCTTTGAATCGATCCAGTATTGCCGTTCTATCCGCAAATCGACGGCCCTGGATCTTTTCAATCTCCTTGAGGGAGGTCTTCGCCAACTGCTCCCGACTGATCGTCATGCGATAGACGATCTCCAGGGCGTGGAGCTGGTCCGGACCATACTCCCCAAGTGGCGCATAGAGGGTTGCCTGGTAGACCTTGAAACCCAACCAGGTAAGTTCACCGCTACCCACTGCCTGAAGCGTGGGGTAGTCATGCAGCGGATTAATCCTGGCATGCCCATGCCCAGCTAGCAGGCAGAGCAGCAACAGCAGACCCAGGCTGTTGGATAAGGGTTTCATACCTCACTTACCTTCACCAGGGCGCACTGCAGGACATCGATCCTCGCCTCATCGAAGCCCACTTCGCAATAGCTGAGATAGAACTCCCAGAGGCGTACAAATGCCATATCAAAGCCCATCCCCAGCAGCCGATCCCGCTTGGCAAGGAAGGCCGATCGCCAGCGGCGCAGGGTCTCGGCATAGTCGGCGGCGAAGGATTCCGTGGTCTCGATTTCAAATCCGTTGCTGCGCGCAAGGTCATCCAGGCGCCGAGGGGACGGCAGCATGCCGCCTGGGAAGATGTATTGCTGGATGAAGTCGCTGCGGCGACGATAGGTCTCGAACAGATCGTTGCGTATCACGATGGTCTGTATCGCCGCCCTGCCACCCATGTTCAGCAATTCGTTCAGCTTGCCGAAATAGCGCTCCCAATAGGCCTCCCCGACGGCTTCCAGCATCTCGATGGAGACAATATGATTGTATTTACCATGGAGTGCGCGATAGTCCTTCAGATGCAGACTCACCTCTCCTTCCAGACCTGCGGCGGCGATACGCTCCCTGGCATAATCGAGTTGGCTGGGTGAAAGGGTCACGCCCTCTATCTGAATACCTTCCCTGGCCGCATGCTCGGCAAAACCGCCCCAGCCACAACCGATTTCCAATACAGGGTCACCCGGTTCGGCCCCTGTCATCTCGATCATACGCCGGTATTTGTGCCCCTGGGCCCGGGCCAGGTCACCATCGATACCATCCTGGAAACGGGCACTGGAGTAGGTCATGGTCTCATCCAGCCATGCCCCGTAGAAATCGTTGCCCAGATCGTAGTGGGCCTCGATATTGCGCGAGCTGCCCCGTCGGCTGTTGGGCCGCAACAGATGACGCATACGGTAGAAGAGGTTCAACAGACGGTTGCGCTTAAAGGCCCTCTCCAGGGCTGTCTTGTTGCGCAATGCAAGTCGCAACAGTGCACTCAGATCACTGCAACTCACCTCCCCATCCCGATAGCATTCGGCCAGCCCCACATCGCCGCCACGGAAGATATGTTTAAGGGCAGACCATGTGTGGAACTGGATATCGGCATGGGGCGCACTACCGTCACCGAAACGGAGTTGATAACCCTCGGGGGTGGTCAGTGTCAGGGTGCCTTCACGGATCTTGCTCAACACAGCGATAAGGGGCCTGATCCGCCAGGGTAGCGCCTGGGGATCGAGGGCGGTGGTGATACTATTCACTTCACGGTCTCCTCTATGGATGATGGTGTTCGAGTAGTCAAAGAGACCCCCTTGAGCCACAGGCGCAGGGCCTGCCAATGGATGCGCAACACCACACCCAGGGTCAAAAACGGCTGTTTCAAGAGAGCGGTCAACAGGGTTCTGTTATTCAGCGGTTCCGATCTGCCCCAGATGGCGGTGTTCAGCTGCAGTTGTCCCTGGTCGTAGTAGTCGATCTGTACCCTGGGCGCCTGGAAATCGATCCGGAAGTGGAACTTGTAGCCACCACTGACTGGGTAAAACGGGGAGACATAGAGCCGCTTTTCCGATTCGATCCCGCTGAAGCATCCATCCGCGCGGGGCTGCAGCAGATAGCAGTGGCGCTCACCGAAGGTGTTGTTGACCTCCGCGACGATGGCGCCGACCCCACCATCCTCACGCTGGCAGTACCAGAAACTCACCGGGTTGAAGAGATAGCCGAAGAGCCTTGGAAAGGTCTGTAACCAGAGCCCCCCGTTACAGTCATGGATGCCCGCCTCCGCCAGGCGCTCGCGCACCCAGAGGCGCGGATCCCTGCCATCCCCGTAGTCCTTATAGTGAAACGCCAGGGGACGCCAACGATTGATACCGAACAGCCAGGAACCGAGTCGCTGCTGCTGTTCCAGGTTGATGAGCAGAAAAAACACCGGATAGATGAAACGGTTTTCCACCGGCGAGTGGCGCCGATGCATCACCCGGCCGAAAACAACCCGGCTCAGATCACTGCTTTCCATGGTGCCTCCACGTTGAAATCGCCGATGATGCGCAACGCCGACTTGAGCCCGTCCTCGTGGAATCCGTAGCCGCACCAGGCACCGCAGAACCAGACACGGTTGCGGCCTTGGATGCTGTGCAGTGACGCCTGGGCATCGATGGCGGATTGGTTGAAGATCGGATGGTCATATTGGTAGACCACGACCGGGTCCCGGGGCATCCGCTGTGGATCTGGATTCAGGGTCACCATCAGCGGTGTCTGGAATGGCACCTGCTGCAGCCGGTTAAGCAGGTAGGAGACACAGACCGACTCACCAGTCTCTCCCTGGGAGAGATAGTTCCAGGCCGACCAGAGGGATTCCCGGGTGGGTAAAAATCGCCGGTCGGTGTGCAGAACCGCGCTATTGGGCTGATAGTCGAAGGCCCCCAGCAGCGCCCGTTCCCGTACATCCGCATCCTTCAGCATGCGCAGGGAGTCCGGGGCATGGGTGGCAAAGATCACCGCATCGTAAAGGGTGTGTGACCGTGACGACGCCACCACCACCCGGTCTGCCTCCCGGGTGACGCTATGCACCGGGGTATTGAGGCGTACATCCAGAGGTTGCGCCAGCTTCTCCACATACTCCCTTCCGCCGCCGATCAGGCTGCGCCATTGGGGCCGGTCCTTTATCTGTAACAGGCGGTGGTTGATACAGAACCTGAGAAAGGTGGAAGCGGGAAAACCGAGTATCTCAGATGGAGAGGATGACCAGATCGCCGCCGCCATGGGCAGCAGATACCAGGTACGAAACCACTCGGAATAGCCCTGATCATCGAGTAAGCGGCCCAGGGTAATCCGGCGTTGCTCGGACCAGGTGAGGAGGTTCTGCGCCCGGCTGTTGAAATGGACAATCTCCTGCAGCATACGCCAGTAGTTGAGGCGCACGAGGTTGCGCCGCTGGGCGAACAGGGTCCCCAGGTTGGCCCCGGCCCATTCGAGATCGGCCTCGGGCACGGTCACGCTGAATGACATCTCCGTCGCATGGGTCTCTACACCCAGGTGATCGAAGAGTTGGATCAGGTTGGGATAGGTGAGGTCGTTATAGACGAGAAAACCCGTATCCACCGGATGGGTGGTGCCGTCCAGGGTGACATCCACGGTATGGGTATGCCCACCCAGATAGTCCGCCGCTTCGTACAGGGTTACCTGGTGCTTGTGCTGCAACAACCAGGCTGCTGATAAACCACTGATACCGCTTCCGATTACCGCTATTTTCATTTTGATTCGCCATATTTTGTACTATACATAATTGTGAAATATAGCGGATAAAAATAAAAAATCAAATATTTGTACTAGACATTTCTGCTAATTTGCCTACAATTGACATCACTGAGGCCAATTCGGCCCAGTTTGTACAACACACAGGAGAGCGCTATGTCAGCCTACGAACGCCAGATTCTTGAAACCGAACGCCGCTACGACCAACTCATGCAGCAGATTGAAAAGGAGGACCCGAATATCCTCCACTCAGTGGTACCCGGCAGCCGGCTCCACGAAATCATTCACAACCCGGTCACGGAAGGGATAGACGAGGGGTAATGGAAACAAGACGGCGGTTGGGCAGGAGCCCGCCGCCGCCATCAATAGGTGATAGGTCATGAATTCACACATCCCGATTGACCGAATAGCGGGCTATTCAGCCCTGGCCACGCTCGCCTTTATCCTGCTGATACCAGCACCCAGCCAGGCAGAGAGTGACAATAGTTTCATCTGCAATGAAGAGAGCAGATATTCAAAAAGGCAACTCAACAGCGATCAGGTCGATAACCTCTGTGAGGCACACCAGGGCAAGGTGATGCTGGTGGTCAACACCGCCAGCCGTTGCGCCTTTACCGATCAATATGAGGGATTGGAGAAGCTCTACTCCCGTTACCGGGAACGGGGCCTGGTGGTGATCGGTTTTCCATCCAACGATTTCGGTAACCAGGAACCGGGCAGTGAAGGCAGCATCAAGAAGTTCTGCCGGCTCACCTATGGGGTGCAGTTCCCCATGTATGCCAAGTCCCGGGTCACGGGCGACAACGCGGACCCCTTCTATCGCGCATTGGCAAAAGCCGCCGGTACCCCACCCCGCTGGAACTTCCATAAATACCTGATCGATCGCGACGGCAGGCTAGCCGGCAGTTACAAAAGTTCTATAGCACCGGAAAACGAAAAGTTGATCAAGGCCATCGAAGGCCTGCTGTGAGTCTTTAATGGATCATTCATCAGCAAGGTTCCTGGAACGCGCACACTGGCTCAGCTACCTGGGACTGATCCCCTTTGTCATCGGTATGCTGCTGATGATTCTGCTCCATGATACCCGGCTCGTTGCCGAAGCCATTCACGACTATGCCGCGATCATCCTCACCTTTGTCGGCGCCATTCACTGGGGGCGTGCCCTGAACAATGGCGACACTGCGCAGATGAGCTTCTCGGTGATCCCCTCACTCATCGCCTGGTGCAGCCTGTTTCTGGATCCGCGCGAGGGACTTCCAGTAACAGCGGCTGCCTTTGTCATGCTGCTTGTTTTCGAGCGTAATCTCTACCTTGAGATTGATTGGTTTAAACGGCTAAGAACGAGAATAACTATCCTGGTATGCACCCTGTTGTCTGTCAGTTGGTTTTACATTTGAGGAGAACGAGATGAAAATCGCCATCAGTGGCTCGACCGGTTTTATCGGCACCCAGCTTGCCCGTACCCTTGCCAACAAAGGCCATGCAGTGGTGCCCATCGAACGTGGTGACTTCAACCGCGGCACCCGCCATCTGTCAGTACTTCTCGAAGGCTGCGATGCAATCATCAACCTGGCGGGCGCACCCATCAATCGCCGCTGGACGCGATCCTATAAACGCACCATCGTCTCCAGCCGTGTGGAAACCACCCGTATGCTGGTAGAGGCCGTGTCGCAAATGACCAGGTCACCGAAGACCTTCGTCTCCACATCGGGCATGGGCGCCTTCGATACCAAGGGTCGCTACACCGAAAATGACGTTGCCAACGCCGCTGACTTTCTGGGCGAACTCACCTTCGACTGGGAAGCCGCCGCTTGGGAAGGTGAAACCCTGGGTATGCGCGTTGCTGTGTTCAGGCTCTCCCTGGTACTGGGCCAGCAGGGCGGCTTGATGGGGCAGGTTCTTACGCCCTTCCGCCTGGGATTGGGTGGTTCAATCGCAAATGGAAAACAACACTTTTCATGGATCCATATGGACGACCTGATCAACGCCTATCTGTTGGCATTGGACAATCCAGGCTTCAGAGGCATCTATCATCTTGCCGCCCCCAATCCGGTGAACAACCTGGGATTCACACGCACCCTGGGCAAGGCATTGAATCGGCCAACCCCGTTTCGCGTCCCTGCCTCCCTCTTGAAATTGGCCTATGGCGAAGGCGCGGAGGTGATGACATCAGGGCAGTGTATCGTTTCCGAGCGCCTTGAGGAGGCAGGCTTTAAGTTTCGTTATGGGGAACTGGAGCGAGCCATAGATGCCATTGTGAAGTCATCGGCGGGTGGCTTCTGTTTCAACAATTTTGTGGACTCTAGGGGTTAGATGTCAAATACACTCATCATCGGTGCCGGCAGTGGTGTGGGCATGAGGCTGGCTGTGGATGGTGGCGTCGGCGCGGTGAGGCGAGTTGACTGATCTACCCATAGTTGGCACTCTGGAGATTGCATACCATTGAAGAAACACTGAGTATTGATTGGCATCGCTCCTATAAAGATCTGCGTCTATTGCTGTTTTGATTCCAGTGTTGTCTCCGGTTTCGCAAAGAACACCAGGGGGATTGCAAAGGGCCCCAATAGAACCACAAAAA
>NATW01000065.1 GCA_003094555.1 gamma proteobacterium symbiont of Ctena orbiculata | reverse complement strand
ACCGGCCTATCTTATAGACGGTGCTGAAAACATCGATCCAGGCTGGCTGGATGGCAAGCACCAGATTGGGGTCACTGCAGGCGCCTCCGCACCGGAAATCCTGGTTGAAAATGTGCTCGAGAAGCTAAAGGAATGGGGCGCTGAAAAGGTCATCGAGGCCCAGGGGAAAGAGGAGCAGGTTGTGTTCGCCTTACCAAAATCGCTGCTGGGTGAAACCCTCTAGAGCCGGATTTGTGCCCCAGCTCAGTGAGCTTCGCGGTAAGCCATGCTGTATGATTTTTACTTCCATAACCCCATCGGTCCATACAACTTATTTTCCTATTTTTCAATCATAACTTATTAAAAAGCCGAGAATTTGTTGTTTTTCAGGATATACGGGCACACTCCTCCGATAAACGGTATACCCCCCCTACCACACATAACCTAGTCTATGTACAGATCTTATGAGGTTTGCTCTATGCATATATATCGAGGATACACACTGCTTGAGTTATTGGTCACGTTAGTGATTGCCGGCATCCTGTTGGCGGTTGTAATACCGGGATTCAGAGGCATGATCGAACGGAACAATGTATCAACCACCAGTAATGAACTAGTGAGCGCACTTTTGTATGCTCGCAGTGAAGCAGTCAGGATAGAAAACAACGTCACCTTAACCCCAGAAAACGATGGTTGGCTGGTTACAACCTTTGGAGGCGTGGACATCGTTGACCAGACAGTTGGGAATGAACTTATTTCACTGGCGGAAAACATTGCAAGCAACGATGTAACCTACAATTCCAGGGGCCGCGCCAATATCACTGCCGGAGATAGCATCGAGATCAGCTTCGATGGCACGCTGAAAAGCCGTGTCTGTCTCAGCCTCACCGGACGGCCCTATATCAAGACCGTCGCCGAAGGAAACTGCCCATGAAACTGCCAGCTCAACTGTCTCAGAAAAGCTACGCTCGCGGTATGACCCTGGTCGAAGTCCTGATAGCCGCAGTGGTCATCGCTGTGGGTCTGCTTGGCATTGCATCGTTGCAGATTAGTGCCCTTCAGGGCGCCAACGATGCACAGATGCGTTCCAGGGCCACCGACATTATCGCCTCCTTGTCCGACCGTATGCGCTCAAACCTGACCGCTGTCGATGCCTATGCGGCACCCAATACCATTCCAACCGATCCCTGCGCCCTTGGTCCTACTGCTGAGTTGGCCACCATTGAAAGATGCGCCATGAGTCCTGACGGCACAATCACCCCCCTCGAAGAGTGCACCGCTGCAGAGATGGCAGCCTATGATCTTTGGGAATTGAATTGCGCCCTGCAGACTTCACTTCCCGGTGCAGAATTAGATATAGCTTGTCCAGTTGGTTGCGGCCCAATGGCGGAAGTGAGAGTCACCATCACCTGGCAAGTCCAGAATAGAAACCCGGACGCAGCAACAGAAACCGATACCACCATTGACCACGAAGTCGTCGCAACGATCTTGCCTGGAGTGCAACCATGAGCAGAACCATCCACAGACAGGCAGGTTTTTCCATTATCTCATTGATGATTGCCAGTGCGATTGGCATATTTCTGATGGGTGGAGCTGGAAAAATCTACCTCGACAGTAAAAACGCCTTTAATGCAAGGTCCGCCGTCTCAACAGCCACCGAAGGTGCGCGTTTCTCAGTTCAGGACCTGCGCAGAAACCTGGTCATGGCTGGCAGAGGCATTCTCGAGCAAAACGATAATGCCGGTGTCTATACCGTTGTAGACAACAACCTCAGGACTTTTCCCTGCCTTGATCCCGATGACACCGACGCATCTGCCTCCGCATGCATAATTGACATAGACAGTAACGATTCCAGCGCCATTGCGGTTCGCTATGCAGTTGGCCCGCAACCCTGCGGGCAGGATGGTCCTCCCATCGACGAAGTCACACATACTGTCCGTTTCTACATCAGTGACGATGGAGATCTAATTTGCCAGGATATCGAAACCACCGGCGGTGCTCTGGCGGTTGTCTATGAACGGGCAATGGTATCGGGCATCGTGCGCATGCGCGCCCTATATGGTGTGGACACCGATGCGGATGGCATCGCCAATCAATATCTCACCGCAACCGAAGTGGAAAATGCTGGGCGCTGGATAAATGTGGTCACGATTCGGGTCGGCATGATAGCGAGTTCCGACACCGAGGAACTCCCTTTGGCCTATCAACCGGCGACCGCCGGAGATTTGAACATCATGGGTATGGAAATGCCTGCACCGAACACGACCCAATCGTTTACACCGGCTAATGCGACTATTTCACTCAGAAATCTCAACACCACAGTACAGAGACAGTAATCATGAAAAGTAAACAACACCATGCCTGGCGGGTGCATCGATCACAACAAGGCGTAGCCTTGGTGGTAAGCATGATACTGCTCACAATCATTACACTGTTGAGTGTCAGCGCCATGCGCAGTACCAATCTCGATTCAAAGATTGCTGTGAATCATCAATTCAAGGAGTTGAGTTTCCAGGCCGCAGAAAATGCCCTGGCACAACTGACCGGTCCTGATCCGCAAGTACAGGTACCGAATGCGGTTGGCGCCAGCGTGACCATGGACACCCCTCCCTATTATGAATCTAATGGGGTACCTAACCAACCTGACATCGCTGCGGACCTTACCCTGGAGATGTTGGAGATCAGTCCTCCCGGTAAATATAAGTTCTCCGGTTTTGGATTAAACGTCGTTACCGTCTTGTATCAGGCAGATTCCGTGGGGCGTGTTGTGGACAATAACACCGTCACGACCAATCGCATGGAAGTCGCCCTAATCAGGAATTGAGGAGTTATAGATCATGAGCACTATGTATAGATTCTTTCCGGTTAAACAACTCGTCATTCCTCTTGGGCTCTCGTTCGCCTTTTCCTTGATGAACTCCATTGCCTATGCAGATGACATTGAAATCTATCTGCAGGAGCCACCCGATCCCGTACCACCGAATGTACTCTTCGTGCTCGACGAATCGGGCAGTATGTCTAGTGGCAGCCCGAGTCGTAGGGACCGCCTGGAACAGGCAATGAGAGACTTGATCAACGACCCGGACATGGGCAATGTGAATGCGGCGTTGCTCGGTTACACAACCCGTTGGGGAAACAACGGTCCTCTGTTCCTGCGTGCACACAGCGGTAACTTCAGCCTGATCGATACCAATCGAACCAATCTTCTCAACGCGGTGGATAATCTGCAGACCGTCAGCTTCACACCCACGGTCAAGGCGATGGAGGCAGCAGTCGACTGGTTCAGACGTGACCGGACTTTCACCGACTTCAACGGTTTCACCACAACCTCACCCATCGCCGGCATTCCGGAAGACAACTGGTGCCGTCCGAACCACATGGTGGTACTGACCGACGGTCGTCCCAACTCCAACTCTCCCACCAATGGACAGGCATATGGATTGACCAGTTATGAAGGGACAAACTGTATCAGCGATTCAGACTCAAACTGGCAGAATGGCCGTTGTGCCAGGGAGATAGCCAGTTATGCCTTTAACACTGACTTGGAACCCAGTGAAGCCTGGCGAGAGACCCAGAATATCGTCACCCATACCATCGGTTTCGACACCAATGATGAGGCGATTGAAAACTTCATGATGAGCATCGCAAGCTCAGGTGGTGGCAACTACTATCCGGCGACCAGTGTTTCCGACCTGGTCAGCGCTTTCACCTCCATAGTCACTCAGGCGATGGAGTCCATTCCCTATGCCTACACGGCACCCGTCATCCCCTTCAATCAGGATAACGCGGCAGTAAGCGGCAATCGCATCTTCGTTCCGGTGCTGGTACCGGCAGCGGAGACCTTCTGGAGAGGTAACCTGAAGAGTTACACCATTTCCACATCCACAGCGGGCGGGGATGTCGCCATTACCTTAACTGACGCCAATGGCAGCGATATCGTTAACGATAATTTCGAGTTTGTCTCATCGACAGACCATTGGAATACCGCTGGAAATGACGGCGCAAATCCGCTGGTAGGTGGTGCTGCACAACAAATGACAGCATCCGGCAACCGGAATCTCTACACCAACACCAATACAGGGGCTGATCTATCAAATGCCTCGAATCGTGTTCATCGGGACAACGCGCTGGTCACCCATGCCATGCTCGGCCTGCCCAATGGGGACGATGCAGGGAGGGAGGTCCTGCTCAACTGGATCAGCTGGGACCCCGCAGGAAGCATCAGCGCCACACCTCCAAGCTTTGCAGTACCTTGCGCGTCCGAGAATGGGGTGTGTGATTTACCCGAAGATATCTCTGCCACTGTTTGGTACGGTGCGGCAAGTAGCTGGTTTTTCCGTACAGACGTGACGGACAGCATTGATTGTAGTAACGCTGTCTTTGGAGATCCGTTATATGGAACAGCCAAATCCTGTTTCTACTTAAGAACAGCAGAATCCCATGAAGGTGAAATGGGGGCTCCCATCCACACCCAGCCGGCTGTCATGAACTACGGCAGTGATGATGTCATTTTTCTCCCCACCAGTGAAGGTGTACTGGAGGCATTCGATGAAGAGACCGGTGAGGAGTTATGGGCCTTCATGCCATCCGATCTGCTCGGTGATATCCAGACACTCTATAACAACAATCCAGCATCCATACCTCACTATGGATTGGATGGACCACTGACCGTGTATGAAACAGGTGGTCACAAAATGGCCATTGTCGGTATGAGAAGGGGCGGTAGTAACTACTATCTGCTCGACATCACCGATCGCCTGAATCCCAGATTCGTCACCACCATCAATTCGGCTGCAGGTCTCAGCCGGCTTGGACAAACCTGGTCCAAACCTCTCTTCGTGACCATGGAGATATCAGGTTCCACTTCCTCCAGGGATGTCCTGGTCTTCGGTGGCGGTTACGATCCGGATCAGGATACAACCACCTCCCGTGCAAATGACGATGAAGGTAACGCCATCTACATCGTGGATGCGCTGGACGGCTCATTGATCACCTCCATCTCTCCGGATGGCAGTGCCGGTGTGACCATCAGCGATATGAACAATGCTATTGCCGGCGACGTGCTCCCGGTTGATATCAATGCAAACGGCATCATCGATCGTCTCTACGCTGCAGACGTGGGTGGCAGGATCATCCGTGTCGACATCCCTGATAGCGAGTTTGCCGACAGAGCAATGGATGGCGGCATTATCGCTGATATCAACTCGGGCACGAGTGAGTTCAGGCGTTTCTTCAACACACCAGAGGTCGGCTACTACAACCTGGGCGGTGTGCAATACCTTGCCATCCTCATCGGTAGTGGTAATCGCACTGATCCCCTGGATGTGTCAGTCACAGACAGATTCTATATGATCAAGGACCCGGCTGTCTGGATCAAGCCCACTACCTATACTACTGTAGTAGAGTCCCAACTCTATGATGCATCTGACAATCTTGTGCAGGACGGTAGTGCGACTCAGCAGGCTCAAGCATCCAATTTGTTGGCCACACTCAACGGTTGGTACATTGACTTTGGCTATTCGGAGAAATCCTTCTCCAAGGCGGTGCTCTATGACTACGCGGTACTCTTCACCACCTTCAGTGCTGAACGTTCGCCGGAATTGGCAGCTTGTGAAGCACGCGGGGCAATTGGTGTCGGACGCTTCTACGCTATCAATATGAGAGACGGATCCGCCATATTCGACGGTCTGGGCGGCAGTGAAGGCACCCTCGACGGCAACGACCGCTCCAAGGTGCTGAGTATGCTGGGCATGCCACCTTCACCCACACTGGTTTTCCCAGAGGGTGAAGAAGCAGGTACACTCGGACAGGTTGTCAAGGCGTTGGTAGGCCTGGAAGAGGTCTATGAATGGCCAGACAGATTCCATCCGATATCTTGGGAAGAGGTTATCCATGAGTAGATACAGACATATCTCCAGGGGATTTACTCTGGTTGAACTGATGGTCGCTGTAACCATCATAGGACTCTTGCTGTCGATCGTTCTCCCGAATTACATGGAGTCGGTGAGACGGGGACACAGAAGTGACGGAATGGATGCATTGACTGCTGCGGCGCAGAAAATGGAGGTGGCGAAAGCTCGTACAGGTGCATACCCTGCCACACTGGCCGAAGCCAACATCAGCGCAACCAGTGCTGATGAATTTTACGGCAATTTGACTATCGCAGCGCCTACGGCCGCTTGTCCCCTGGCCAGTTGTTACACGCTGCAAATCGATGGTCAGAATGGACAGGAAAACAGCAACGTAACAGCCTATCGCCTCCATTCCACCGGACGCAAGGAACAACTTAGAGGTACCGACTGGGAAGACGGCTGGAAATAGACTTGAGCCCCCCAGGATATACTTTGCCTCACATGGAAGTGAGGCACACCCCTCTGCATAGATTTCTAACACTGTTTAAATCTCACTGCCTACCCTTTCCACATCTAAAACCCCCGATAGATATCTCAGAACGCCCTGCCGGCAACGGCCTATATAGGGATAAGCGGTAAGATCAAGCCGACAAACGGTACTTACCTTCACTCTTATCCAGCGGTAGCCTGAATAGGGAACAAGGAGTGTTCTGTGAGGACGTAAAGCAGGGATCAGCTTAGCGCCATTCAACTATCCCCTCTTTTCGGCCTGATTCGATATCGCAGACTGTTGTCTGCTTCGAAAGGAACGCTGACTACATTTTGTATCTTTCTCGGTGAGATATATCTGCTGTGAAAGGTCGTGGTTATCGAGGCCAAACCAATGTCGTCCATCACTCAACGGCAAAAACACCAGGGCATGACACTGATTGAAGTGTTGATTGCCGCAATCATCGTCGCCATAGGCCTGCTTGGGGTGGCAAGTCTGCAGATTGCCGCGCTCCAAGGTTCAAGCAATGCGGACTACCGATCCAGAGCAATAGATTATGCAACCGCTCTTTCAGACCGCATGCACGCAAACCTGATGGCCGTCGCCGATAACGAATATCTGGGCAGCCCAAACTGCGAGGTCGGGTCAGGGCCAGCGCTACCCAACTGCTCCATGACCCCGACAATGGACAGCGCCTCATCCGTCGACCAGTGCACCCCGCAACAGCTGGCAATCTTTGACCTGCACCAAATCAGTTGTGGAACCGGCATACAGGAGAGTCTGCCAAACGGGCAGTTGCAGGTTACCTGCCTGGATGCGGATAGCAGCGATGCGGATATTTGCAGTGATCTCTCCCGCCTTTTGATCAGAGTCAGTTGGCAACACCAGGCAAGAGTGACCGACCTCGATACCGATGATGTGGAAGAGATCGTCCTGACCGTGATTCCCGGAGTACCGTAACATGCACGCAACAAAGCTTTCTCAGACTGGTTTCTCCTTGTTGTCGCTGTTGATTGCCACTGCGATCAGTCTCTTTCTTGTGAGTGGTATCGCGAAGATCTATATCGATAGCAAGAACGCCTTTAACGCCAACGCAGCCAACTCCGTAACCACAGATAAGTATCGATTCGTATTCGAGGAGTTGCGTCGCGCATTGATCATGGCGGGGAGAGGCATAGCCACATCGGCGGACAGCCCATCCGCATATAGGGATGGCCAGCAGGACAATGGCAGCAGGACATTCCCGGCCCTGGAACTGGTGCAGGACAGCATCGTTAGCGGCACCCCCCACTCAGGCGCAATATGGAGCCCTGCCCCCGAGGAGTCCAGCGTCGTGTCGGTGCGCTATGCCTCCGGGCCAGCACCCTGTGGATTGGACGACGACACCATGGATGACGGCATCATCTCGGTACGCTTTGTGGTGGACGATGAGGGAGATCTCAACTGCCAGGCCTATCTGGACGGAAATTTGATCCAATCCCAGCCCATCGCCTCGGACATCGCCCAGATGCGGGTGCTGTATGGGGTCGATACGGATATCGAACCTGACAGCTCTGCGAACATCTACCTCACTGCTGATGCCGTCGATGCGCAAAACTGGATGAGTGTGGTATCGATCAGGGTCGGCCTGGTTGTGGCCTCCGGCGCTGGTTATGAACTGCCCTGGCCCTATCGCCCGCAGACACCGGATCAGCTGGACCTGCTGGGGGCCAGATTCACCGCACCTGACAACAACTACATCTACAAGTCCGCCAGCACCACCATCTCACTGCGCAACCTGCACCATATGTATCGCCAGTTTGCCGATATCTGAGGAGTTGCCATATCCATGCCTCAATCAACATCCATTTCCAAGCAATCCGGCATTGCTCTCGTGGTCAGCCTGATCGTCCTCACGATCGTGACACTGCTCAGCATCAGCGCCATGCAAAACACCAACCTGGACACCAAGATCGCAGTGAATCATCAATTCAAGGCATTGAGTTTCGCTGCAGCCGAAAATGCCCTGGCCAAGGTAATCGGGCCGGATTTAACCGTCATTGACGACTTTGACATACCCTCCCAGGTGAATGAAGTCAGTGAACACGACAGCTTTTTCGTCTCGCCTGAACCAGGGGATGAACATTCGGATCCACTGCTGAACGCCCATCCTCCCCTGAGGGCAAGCCTTAGCATGATGTATCAGGGAGAGAGAGAGGGTCTCTTCTTCTCCGGTCACCAGTTGGACAATACCACCCATCTGTTTCTGACAGACGCAATCGGCACGGTCGGCGAAAGCCATACCCATACCCATAACCGGATGCAAGTGGGATTGCTAAGACAGAGGTACTGATGTCACACAACCGCACTCAACATATTCAGAATCAATATCATTCAAGCCTCAGGTCTTTAGCACTCATCCTGCTATGGGTGGTGGTTGGCTCCAGTAGTGCCGATGACATCGAAGTCTATCTGCAACCGCCGGTGGAGCCGGTGCCACCCAATATTCTGTTCCTGCTGGATGAATCCGGCAGCATGGGTGGTCCTGTCGACCAGAATAATGTGACGGCCGGCTCACGCAGGGATGCCCTGGTCAGCGCATTGCGCAGAATTGTCGACCATGAATTGCTCGACAATGTGAATGCGGCACTGCTTGGCTACACCACATCGGGTTTCGGCGATGAAGCCACTACCAGACTGGAAGCCCTCACCGGCGATTTCGCTATCGTGGGTGATGAGCGTTCAGCGTTCCGCTCGGAGATCGATAATTTACAGTCCCTATTCTATACTCCAACCACGGATGCCCTGGCAGCGGCAGTCGATTGGTTCAATCCCAACAGGATACCCACCCAGATTCAGGGCAGCAGTCTGCAATCGCCCTTGAACGGCGACCCGGAGGAGCTCAGGTGCGCCCCCAACCGATTGGTTCTGCTCTCCGACGGTGCCCCCAACACCACCACCAGAACCGAATATGAGGGCAATGTATGCGCGCAGGTCAACCTTTTCGACAATTTCGTAGACAGCAATAACAGCCCCCCATCCTGGTACAACGACGGTGCCCGTTGCGCCAACGAGATCAGCGCCTGGGCCTACCAGACTGATCTGGCAACGGAACCGGGTTGGGACGGGGTGCAGAATATCCTCACCTACACCATCTCCTTCGGCGCCCCGGAGGATTCACCCACCCGCCAGTTCATGGATGGAGTGGCAGGCGTGGGGGGTGGTATCTCCTGGCACGCGGATAACGAAGACGATATCGTGAATGCCTTCACTACCATCATCGAGGAGGCCCAGGACTCCATCGACTACGCCATGAACGCCCCCGCCATCCCTTTCAATCCGGACAACGCGGCAGTCAATGATGAGTATATCTTCGTCCCCCTGTTCTACCCGGAAGCGAGGAATTTCTGGCGCGGCAACCTGAAAAAATACCGCATGGACGTCACAGACGATGACATTCAGTTACGCGCAAGCGATGGCCAACGGGTGCTCAATGAAGACCACACCTTCGCCAGCACCGTTGACCTGTTTTGTCAGCAAGCCGGTTGTCAGCCGGACGAGGGTGACCCCCTCAACGGCGGGGCTGCGCGTAACATGACAGGCTTGAGAACACTCTTTACCAACCTGAATCCTGGTGCATCCCTCGAACATGCTTCAAATCGCATTCATCGGGATACAACCGGCATCACCCCCGAGATGCTCGGGGTCACCAGCGAGGAGGAGCGTACAATTCTGCTCAACTGGATCAGCCGCCATCCAGAGTATGTGGCCACTGAAAACCACCCCGCCCGCGATGGGGTCATGGGGGCCCCGATCCATACCCGGCCCCAGGTGGTCCGTTACGGGCAACAGAGCACCGTCTATCTACCCACCAGTGAAGGTGTGCTGGAGGCCATCGACGCCGACACTGGGGAAGAGCTCTGGGCCTTCATGCCCCAGGACCTGATGCCGAATATCCGCCATCTCAGGAACAACAACCCATCCAACACACCCTACTACGGCCTTGATGGACCCATGACCATCTATGAAATCGGTAACCGTAAGCTCGCCATCATCGGTATGCGCAGGGGGGGCGAAAAGTACCACTTGCTCGATATCAGCAACCGCCTGGCCCCCGAGTACATCACTGAGATCTCCAGAGAGGCCTCCCCAAGTCAATACGCCAGGCTGGGCCAGACCTGGTCAAAACCCCTGTTTGTGCAGATGCGGGTCGGCGGCGCCAATCGGGATGTGCTGATCTTCGGTGGCGGCTACGATCCCGACCAGGACAATAGCAACCTGACAGACGACCAGGGGAATGCGATCTATATCCTCGACGCCGCCGATGGCTCACTCCTGACATCCCTATCCAACACCGATGCCAGCCACACCATCGATGGGATGGACCATTCCATACCCAGTAATCTTGCCACCGTGGATATCAACGGCAACGGCCTGGAGGATCGCATCTATGCCGCCGATGTGGGTGGCAGAATCATCCGGGTGGATTTTCCCGATGAGGAGAATGAGAGCAGCGCCATTACAGGTGGTGTATTGGCCGATATCAATCAGGGATCGAATGCCCACCGGAAGTTCTTCAACACACCCCAGATCGGCTACTATGCCAAGGGAACCCGGCAGTTCCTGGTACTGATGATCGGTACGGGAGACCATGCCAATCCCCTGGATGCGGATTACCAGGACCGCTTCTACATGATCCGGGACAACGATATCTGGGGCCGTGAAATCACCGATGAGACCGCGGATGATGGTGATTTCATCAATGCAACGACGACAGTCCTGAATCATGGTGAAGTGCTCACCGACCAGTACCGGGGCTGGTTCATCAATCTGCCGGCAGGAGAGAAGTCATTCTCCCGGGCGATTCTCTACGACTACGCCATCTTCTTCACCACCTATCGCGCCAACATAGAACTACCGGATGATCCCTGCCTGGCATCATCCAACACCGGGACAGCAAACATCTATGGACTCGACCTGATCAGTGCCAACGCAGCCATCAACTGGAATGGCGCCACAGAAGACCCACTCACCATCAGCGACAGATCCACCGAGTTGCAACTGCAGGGCATCCCGCCCTCCCCCATGCTGATATTTCCCGGTGGTGAGGACAGCGATGGCAATACAACCCTGGGTAAAAAGATATTCCTCTTCGCCGATCTGGAGAAAAAGCACGAATGGAGCGACCGCTTCCTTCCCATCTACTGGGAAGAGGTGATTGAAGACTAGCCGCTTGTGGATCCAGGGGGGTGGCGCCAAGCCGATGGACACCAGCCCTGACAAAGACAGCATCTGTCGGAACATGCTATTCTGCTAAGCTCGATCCTGTGGATTCGACATGTACTGACCAAGCCAATCTTCAAACATTCAAAAGGTTGTTTTTTAATGACAGAGTGCCTGATAGTGGGTGGCGGCATCATCGGCATGCTCACAGCCAATGAACTGCACAGTGCAGGAATGGCGGTCACCTTGATCGAAAAGGGCAACCCGGGCCGCGAATCCTCCTGGGCGGGGGGCGGCATCATCTCACCCCTCTACCCCTGGCGCTATGCCGACGCCATCTCCAGGTTGGCGCAGTGGAGCCAGGCTCACTATCCCGCCCTCGCCGAGATGTTGATCGATGCAGGCGGTCCGGACCCTGAATATCTGAAGAGCGGGCTGTTGATCCTTGAGCCCGACGATGCCGATAGCGCGGTTGAATGGTCCGAACGTTTCCACCAGCCGCTCCAGCTCATGGACCAGCAAGGCATTCGTGAGTGCCAGCCCGGATTGGACACCGATGCCCTAGAGGCAACCTGGCTGCCTGAAGTCGCGCAAATACGCAATCCCCGGCTCACCAAGTCCCTCTATCATGCCATCCGCAACAAGATCGATATTCAAGAGCAGACAGAGGCCACCGAACTCCTGATCAAACAAGACCGGGTACAGGGCATCAAGACTCCCACCGGCACAATCCAGGCAGACAAAGTCATCATCTGCGCCGGCGCCTGGAGCGGACCCCTGCTAAGCGGCATCCTCACCCCCCCGAAGATCGAACCGGTACTGGGCCAGATGATCATATTTCGCCATCGCCCCGGCGAGATCAGCCGCATCATCCTGCACAACGACCGCTACATCATCCCCCGCAAGGACGGCAGGGTACTGGTGGGCAGCACCCTGGAGCACAGGGGCTTCGACAAACACACCACCGAACAGGCGAAACAGGCGCTGGCGGCATTCGCCCTCGCCCACTTCCCCAGCCTGTCCGAGGCCAAGATCGAACACCACTGGGCCGGCCTGAGACCCGGCTCCCCCAACGGCATCCCCTATATCGGACCGGTACCGGAAATCAGCGGCCTCTACCTCAACGCGGGCCATTTTCGCAACGGGGTGGTGCTGGGCCCGGCCTCCACCAGACTGTTGGCGGATATGCTGCTGGGGCGTACTCCGATTCTGGACCCAGCGCCCTATGCTATTGATGCTGAACG
>NATW01000064.1 GCA_003094555.1 gamma proteobacterium symbiont of Ctena orbiculata | reverse complement strand
CCAACTGCTTAAGGAGTGTCTGGAAGTTATCCTTTCCGCCCCGTTCACAGAGATGTTGCATAAGGGCGGTATATTTATAATTGAAAATGGCAGTAAACAGCTCAATTTGAGAGCCCATGTGAACCTTGATCAGGAGATTGTTGGGCTTTGCCAGCAGGTTCCCTTCGGTCATTGTCTTTGTGGTCGTGCCGCACAAACGGGAGAACTGGAGTTTGCCGACTGCGTAGATGATCGGCATGATATCCAAACGCCGGGTATGCAACCTCATGGTCATTACTGTGTACCCATTGTATCCCAGGGGGAAGTGCTGGGTGTGCTGGTACTCTATCTCAAGGAGGGGCATGTACGCAGAGATGATGATGAGATCTTTTTGCATGGTGTGGTCGATACCCTTGCGGGTATTATCGAACGCGCGCGTACAAGTGATCAGTTGGCGTGGGCGCATGAGCAGAACAGTCGTCTACTCTCTGCTTTGACCTCGATTCTTATCGGTATTGATAACCAGGATTGTATTACTCACTGGAACGAAGAGGCTGCAAAGACCTTTAATCTGGAGGCCGAGCAGGTGCTGGGTAAGCCAATTATCTCCAGCCGTATTGGATGGGACTGGGAGCAGGTTTCAGACAACATTCTCAAGTGCCAAAATGATTGTGAACAGAACAATCGCTTCGAGGTGCGATTTAAACCGGAGAATGGCAGCAATCGTTTATTGTCAGTCTGTGCAACCCCATTTATTGGCGAGAGTAGTAACCGTGATGGCTATCTCTTGATCATCGATGACGTTACCGAACAGAGACAACACGACTCGGAGTTGCAACAGATGCAGAAGTTGCAATCGATTGGTCAACTTGCGGCGGGTATCGCTCATGAGATCAACACACCGATCCAGTATGTCGGTGATAATGTACACTTTCTGCAGGAAGCATTCGAGGATTTAACAGACATTATCAGTAGCGAACACGATGTGGTAGAGGCAGCACGTAGCGGTAGCGTCACCGTGGAAGACTTCAAGCAACTGGACGATCGGATCGAAGAGATTGATTTGGAGTATATGCAAGAGGAGATCCCCAACGCGATAAAGCAGACCCTGGATGGAGTGGATCGTGTCGCTACAATAGTTCGAGCAATGAAAGAGTTCTCACACCCGGGTTCGGACGAAAAGACTCTGACTGATATCAATAAAGCGGTGGACAGTACCGCAACTGTGGCGAGAAATGTCTGGAAGTATCATGCGGAGATGCAACTGGAGCTCGACGCTTCTCTGCCTCAAGTCTACTGTATCCCCGGACCAATAAACGAAGTGATACTGAATATTATTGTCAATGCCGCTCATGCAATCGCGGAGAGAATGAATGCCAGCGGTGAGAAGGGACTAATTCGCATTACCACGGGATGTGAAGGTGATTGGGGCGTGATCCGCATCGCCGACAGTGGTACCGGCATCCCTGAAGCGGCGCAGGCGCATGTGTTCGATCCTTTCTTTACTACCAAGGATGTCGGTCGTGGTACGGGACAGGGACTCTCACTGAGCCACAAGATCATTGTTGATCAGCACGATGGTGAACTGAGCTTCGAGACAGAGGAGGGTGTGGGTACAACTTTTATCATTAAACTGCCACTACAGGACAAGACATCTTGAGTGATTCAAACGATAAAAAAAAGATTCTGTTCGTCGATGACGAGCCGAATGTATTGTCCGGCCTCCGGCGTACACTGCGAACTCAGCGCAAGGTGTGGGAAATGGAATTTGTCGCCAGCGGTCAAGATGCATTGGCAAAAGCAGCCGAATCCAGTTTCGATGCGGTGGTCACCGATATGCGAATGCCAGGTATGGATGGGGCCGAATTACTCAATCGTATTGCGGAAAAACATCCAGATACGATTCGCGTGGTACTCTCTGGCCAGTCTGATCAAGAGTCGGTGATGAAGACGGTGGGCCCGGCCCATCAGTATCTGAATAAACCTTGTGAGATCGATGCCCTGAAGACGACCTTGGCGCGTGCATTTTCACTGCGTGATCTTCTTGGTGAGAGTCGTCTCAAATCATTGGTGTCCGGTATGCGTATGCTGCCAAGCCTGCCTGCACTCTATAATGAATTGATGAACATTATTCAGGACCCTAATGCTTCCGTCGCCGATGTGGGGAGGTTGGTAGCTAAAGATCCAGCCATGACGGTAAAGATTCTGCAGCTTGTCAACTCGGCCTTTTTTGGTCTTGGCCGCCATATCTCCAATCCAGTGGATGCAGCCTCTTTGTTGGGGCTTGAGATACTTAAGCCTCTGGTGTTGTCGATTGGTATATTCAAACAATTCGAGGCAGACAAACTCGATGTTAAGGGGTTTTCGTTGGATGCACTTTGGCTGCATAGTTCGCGGGTTGGTTCACTTGCCAAGCTGATCGCAAAAAAAGAGAGAATGGAGGCTTCCTCTGTGGAGGACAGTCTGCTTGCCGGCATGCTGCATGATATCGGCAAGTTGATATTGGTAGTCAATCAACCTGCCGAGTATTCGCAATTGATGGAAATGCAGCTGGTCACGCTGGATCAGCGAGTCACCGCTGAGAAACAGGTATTTGGTACCACGCATGGGGTGGTGGGCGCATACCTTCTTGGACTGTGGGGATTACCCCAGTCAGTTGTGGAGGCAGTAGCGTTGCACAATCAGCCTGCAGCACAGGGAGAGCGAGTATTCAGTGTCCTCAGCGTGGTTCATATAGCGAATGCACTGATGCATGTCGTGGACGAGGGGGCTGTGTTAGACGATTTACTGGATCTCGATTACACAGACTCCATCAAGCTGGCCGAGCGTATCGAGAGTTGGAAGGCGTTGACTGACAGCGCAGACTTCAAGAGTGATTAAACCCGTTCTATCGTCTCCTCTGATAGGCATTAAGCTCGGATATCGGTAGACTTGAACAGTATCGCCTCGAACTCATCGGGCACCACCGGTTTACTGAATAGGTATCCCTGATACCCATCGCACTGGCGCGCTCTCAGAAATCTTAGCTGTTCTTCCGTTTCCACCCCTTCGGCGATGGCTCTGAAACCAAGGCGCCATGACATGGCGAGAATGGTTTCGACGATGGCGTCGTCGTTGGGATCGATGCCGATGTCGCGTATGAAGGACCGATCTATTTTTACCACATCCACCGGCAACATTTTCAGGTAGGCAAGGGAGGAATAACCGGTTCCGAAATCATCGATGGAAATATGGATTCCAAGTCGCTTCAACTCCTCCATTTTCTTGCGTACATCGTGGATATCCTCAACCAACGAGCTTTCAGTCAATTCGAGTTCCAGCCTGGTGGGATCTGCCTGCGTCGCTGCCAACGTTGTCATGACCTGTTGAATGAAGTCCTTTTGCTGAAACTGTTTGGGACTGATATTGACTGAGATCCTGCCGAAGGACTTCCCATTGAAACGTCGCTCCCATACTTTTATCTGCGAACAGGCCTCGTGCAGTACCCACTCGCCCAATTGCAATATCAGACCGCTCTCTTCAGCAATGGCGATGAACTCACCCGGTAACAGCAGGCCCCGGGTTGGATGTTGCCAACGAATCAAGGCCTCTGCACCTAATATCTCCTCTTTCCTTGAGATTGTTATCTTTGGTTGATAGTGCAACACCATCTGATTCTGGGTAATGGCGCTGTGCAGGGCATTTTCCAGGTCCAGCCTTTCGGCGGCTAGCATCTGCATGCTGGGCAGAAAGAAGCGGTAGTTGTTTCTACCATGTTCCTTGGCCTGGTACATGGCGGCATCGGCTTGTTTGAGGATCTCACTGGCATCTTGCGAGTCGGGCGTTATCATGGCAATGCCGATACTGGGAGTAGAGTGCAAGGTGTGGTTGCCGATCTTATAGGGTTGAGAGAGGGCGTCCTGTACCTTTTCCGCCACATTTTGTGCTTCGATAGCAATAATCTCAGGATCGGTGTGCAGGTCAGCCAACAGGATCACGAACTCGTCACCGCCGAGTCTGGCAACCGTATCTTCCGCACGTAGCAGGAAGCGTTGTCGCTCTGCTACCCTTTTCAGCAACTCGTCGCCGACACTGTGGCCCAGTGAATCGTTTATGTTTTTAAAGCGGTCCAAGTCGAGAAAAAGAATAGCCCCTGTGAGCTTACGCCGCTTGGCGCTCTCCAGTCGTTGCTCCAGGCGATCCATGAAAAGCGCCCGGTTCGGCAGGTCTGTCAGAATGTCGTGCAGCGCCGAATAGTGCATCTTGTCGGATTGGATACGCAGCAGCCGGTTTCCGAGAATCAGGCCGATCATGCCAAGTATCCATAACCCCCCGTGCCAGCCCACGATATTCAGTATTCGTGCATCTGCGTTGGCTTGCAATAGATCCAGCGGAATACGCACACTGATACCGCCCATGATCTCTCCAGGCAGAGCACTCTCCTCTGGATGACAGGCCATACAGGATGCCTTCGCCAGTCTGGGTTTGATCATACGTAGATAGGGCTTGCCGTCGATCAATGTCTCTTCACTCCACTCAGGCAGGCCGCTACGCAGCTTTTTCAGGCCTCTCAGTTCCCAGCTGTCAGGTGCATTGAGAGGCCTGAGTGGATTCTCTTTAGTTGCATGGCCACGGATGCCATCCGGTGAAAGTATGGCCTCCTGGTCATGAACCAGGCGGGTGAAATAGGAGGAGTTAACCAGTGTCAGTACACGCCCGTCATTGGTGGTCACGTCCCGATCGGGAAGATGGGCTAGGTAGGGGTTGGGAGTGATCCCTTGGTCCACGGGCATATACACGCCGCCGACCCGGGAGACCACGCTACGATAGATCAGGTCTTTTTCGATGGCGGCACGTGCCTGGGCATTGGCCCGCTCAGGCACCATGCGTTGATTCTGTTTTAGATTCCATTCAAGCGAGAAAACGAAAACAGCACTCCACAACAGGGCTGCCAGATATGTCCATAGGCTTAAGTTTTTGTTGTCAAACTTAAATCCCTGCTTCATATGGAGTCTGTCATTGCCTTGGTCCGTCCCTAGGGGATATCCGTAATCAATTTTTTAGGGTAACGGCAATCACACACGACACTTAAGGGTTTGGCTGCTAGTTAAGTGGCGGGTATTTATCTTGAGTCGTTGTTGCTTGATCCCGCTTGTTTACTGCTAGTTATTGAATTAGCAGGGAATTATGAGAATAGTGAGGGTCCTGGATGCTGGCGCTGCAGTGACATCCAGGCGCATCGATGACAGCCGGACAAGCCCGGCCATAGGGATAAGAAAATGGTAATCAGAATCAATCGTATTTGATGTACTTGAAACGAGGATCATCCGGGGTGCCTTCCAGGGCGCCCCCATCGAGACCGGGCTGCCACATGATGACCTCTTCGATTTTGTGCGCCAGTTCGAAATCCTTGTTGGTGATGCCTTTGGCCGAGTGGGTGACCAGTTTGACGATGACGAAGGCATAGGAGACCGCCAGGTCCGGGTGGTGGAAAGCGGCCTCCGCCAGGTGGCCAACGGTATTTACCACCATCATGCTACCTTTCCAGCCACTGGTTTTGTATTTTCGCCTGATCCATCCCTTCTCCAGATACCAATGGGGTAACTCCGCTTTGAGACGCGCCTCGACCTCTTCATCGCTGTAGGTCTCATCGTGCTTGGGTTTTTGCAGCGCCACGGTCTACCTCCTGTCATATCAGTCATGATCACGGCCATTAGTGAGACTGTAGAACAAGATGGATTGGGTTTAACACTGAGGATTTGCGGGTTGTTCAAGGAAATGAAAAGCCAACCACATTGCTGTGGTTGGCTTTATCTTTGGCATTGCTCCTTTACAGCATTAGTGTTCAGGAGCGATAAGGTTTACATCATACCTTTCTCTTTCCAGAACTTGATGGCGCCAGGATGCCAGGGAGTAACGACCCCCTGGGTACCGGTGTCGAGGCTCATGTGCTTGAAGGTCTTTTTCTGTGCCTTCATGTGAGCCAGGCCTTCGTCGGTATACATGATTGAAAGCATATTGTAGACGGTGTCATCTGAGACCTTGGAGTTGGCTACCCAAAGGGCTGAGTCCTGGAACGAGGGAGATTCAGTCTCAACGCCACGATAGGTGCCGGCGGGTACGGCCAACTGGGAGAAGTAGGGGTATTTCTCGAAGAAGCCACTATCCTGAGCATCCTTACCCACATTGACCAACTCAATGTCATTGGTTTGGGCTGCCATGATTACAGCACCACTGGGAAAGGCCGTGAACAGCCAGAAGGCATCCAGCTGATTATTACCGAATGCCTGTGCTGCGTCGTTATAACCCATGGCATTGCGTTCGATACTATCCCATACGCCCATATGGGTGAAGAAAAGTTCGCAGTTAGCGAAGGCGCCTGAACCGGCGTTACCTACACCGACCTTTTTGCCTACAAGATCCTTGGTGCTCTTGATGCCGGAACCCTTACGCGTCACCAGCTGGGCCGGTGCGCCGTAGAGCCATGCAACAGCCATGACATCCTCATACTTCTTGGTGTCGTTCTTCATCTGACCGTTGCGACCGAGGTAGACGTGGCCGGAATAGACCACACCCATCTGGGCCTTGCCCGAGTTTACCTTGCGCAGGTTTTCAACCGATCCGGCCGAGGACTGTGCCTTGACACGGAAGTCTTTCGAGGCCTTTATAGGTTTGTAAACCTGGACAGCGTTGGCGACGACCTGGAAGGTTCCGCCTGCCGGGCCACCACTGAAAACCACCCTCTCTTTGGCTGCCGCTGTGACAGGTATCATCATGCTGGCAGTGAGTAGGGCCGTTCCGGCGGCCAGGATTGATCTGCGTGTGATATTCATTAAGTATCCTCCGAGTTTTATGTTTTAAGTGAGAGATAGACTTCGCTGATTCATCGCGGTAGTCGGAATATCAGCAAAAGCCAGGCCAGAGAAGATGTTGTTGTGTTACTTCAATCTAAGTTAATGATTGAATGAATAAATTACAAAATCCATCTATTCAGGGGTTTTCCTGGAGTGGGTGGAAATCCACCCATTTGCCATGCAGATTAGTGTGACATTCTGCCAAAAACCCTAGCTTATAATTTATTTATATCTGTGTTTATCCAGGCCATATTTCTGCATCTTGTCATAAAGGGTTTTTCTCGGCAAACCGAGCAGCTCCATGGTCTGTTTTATCACCCCATCTGATTCGGATAGGGCCTGCTCGATCATCGCCCGTTCAAAGGCCTCAACATGTTCAGGCAGGGTCATGGGGACACAAGGAGACATGGCAGAGTTATCATCCAGTTGGAGGCCGCACTCATCGCCAAGCAGTACGAAGCGCTCTGCGGCATTGCGTAGTTCTCTCACATTACCTGGCCAATTGAAGGTCATCAGTTTCTGACTGATATTGTCCGGCATTGCGGGTGCTACCTTACCATAGCGTGCGGCAGCAACCAGCAGAAAGTGCTGGAACAGCAGAGGGATGTCTTCACGACGTTCGCGTAATGGCGGGAGTTCCAGGGTTACAACGTTTAATCGATAGTAGAGATCCTCCCTGAACTCACCCCGTTCAGCTGCGGCCTTAAGATCAACCTTGGTGGCTGCAATGATTCGGATATCCAGATCGATGCTCTCATTGGATCCTACCCGTTCCAGGGATCGTTCCTGTAGTACACGCAATAGTCGGACCTGTGC
Source organism: gamma proteobacterium symbiont of Ctena orbiculata (assembly GCA_003094555.1). Lineage (GTDB taxonomy): Bacteria > Pseudomonadota > Gammaproteobacteria > Chromatiales > Chromatiaceae > Thiodiazotropha. The sequence continues at coordinate 4,757 of NATW01000064.1, read as the reverse complement.
TGACAGGGGCATGGATTCAAGTTCATCCAGAAAAACACTACCATGATTGGCATATTCGAATTTTCCAATGCGTTGAGTTTCCGCACCGGTGAAGGCGCCCTTTTCGTGACCGAAGAGTTCACTTTCGATCAGATTTTCCGGGATGGCACCGCAGTTCACGGCTACAAAATTTTTATCCCTTCTTTTGCTGTGTTCATGAAGGGAACGTGCCACCAGCTCCTTACCGGTTCCCGTCTCGCCCATCAGTAAAATATCAGCGGCGGTATCAGCAAGTTGATAGATGGTGTTTTTCAGTGCCTTAATAGCCGGTGTCTTACCAATGATGCGGGGCCCTAGGGAGTTTTCCGCATCCAACTCGTTTTTTAATGTTCGGTTTTCAAGGATGAGTCTGCGTTTTTCCAGTGCCCTGCGCACAGTTTCCACCAATCGCTCTGCGGAAAAGGGTTTCTCAATAAAGTCATAGGCACCTTTCTGCATGGCATCCACCGCCATGGAAATGTCCCCATGACCCGTAATCAATATGATGGGCAGGGTTGTATCCACCTGTTGGAGTCTCTGCAGCAGCGTAAGGCCATCAATACCCGGCAGTCGAATGTCACTGACCACGATGCCGCTGGTCTGATCATCGATCAGCGGCAGAACATCCTCGGCCTTTTCAAAAACCTGAACCTGGAAACCGGCCAGATCAAGGGTCTGCTCATTGGCCAGGCGGAGATCGATTTCATCATCGATAAAATAGACATCAGGTCTGGTACTCATATTCCTTCATCCAAATCAGGTAGTGTTATGGTGAAGCGTGCACCACTTGGCTTTAAATTATTAACCGCTAGTCCGCCATTCATGCTATCGATGATTCTGGCTGATATCGAAAGTCCAAGTCCAAGCCCAGATTCTCGTGTGGTGTAGAAGGGTTCAAAGATCATTTCAAGCTTCTGTTCATCGATTCCCGGTCCTGTATCATCCACATGAATCATAATCTGCCCTGTATCCTGCTCGGTAGTGATAGTTATGGTGCCTGGAGAATGAGCGCCGATCGCATAAATGGCATTGTTGATGAGGTTAATCAATACCTGCTCCAGTTGGATAATATCAACATGGGCAATGATGCTGCTGTCCACATTTTCAGTGTCGATGGAGATCGCCAACTGTTTAATCTGCGGCCGGGAAATCTCGATGGCAGTTTGTATGATTGGAGCGATATTGACTGATTCAAGCTGACCACTCGATTTACGGGAGAAAAATTTCAGTTGGGAGCTGATTCTTGACATGCGATCTGTCAGTTGGGCAATCCGCTGCAGGTTGTCATCCGCCTTCTCATGTTTATCGATGGATAGAAATTTACGTGCATTGTCAGCATAGCTGCGGATTGCCGCAAGTGGATTGTTAAGCTCATGGCTTATGCTGGCTGACATCTGGCCCAGGACGGCTAGCTTAGCGGTTTGAATCAGTTCCCCTTGTGTTTCACGCAGTGTCTTTTCAGTTTGCTTGTGTTTGTCAATTTCCTTCTGCAGGTCGGTGGTTCTGAGCGAGACTTTCTTTTCCAGTTGTATATGCGCTTCTTGATGAATTCGTTCACGCACTTGATGTCGTCTGATCCATTGCCAGACAAGCAGGCTGATCAGTAGCAAGGATAGAGCAATCAGCAGTATGGTGAATGCATTGATTAGACTTTGTTGCCTCAAATCCTCCAAGGGGGTCAGAACACGAACTGACCAGCCTGCCGCCTGCATATCATAAAAGCTTGAAAGATATTCAACTGTTGTGTCTCCCGTATCGATCTGAATAATTAGGCTACTGTCAGATATCGTTGCCATATTCTTCAGCTTCAGTGCTTGGATATCCGAATCCTCGTAACGACGGCTTGCCTTGATGCGTTCCAGGGCTTTAGGGGATAGAGGTACAATGCTCTTGTACAGCCAATCCAGGTTCGTGGTAATAAATATAATTCCATCCGGATCGCTGACAATGAACTGGGAATGTCTCTCGGACCAGTATTTTTCAATCTGCGAAAGATCCATCTTAACCACGATGACCCCGATCTTCTCAGCGTTGTATGTAACTGGGTAAGAGAAGTAATAACCGCGTTTCTTGGAAGTTGTCCCAAGGGCGAAGTAACGGCCGACTTTGCCCTCCATGGCTTTCGAGAAATAGGGGCGAAAACTGAAATTCTTTCCAACGAAGGGATTTTCATCAGCCCAATTGCTGGCTGCCAGGGTTAAGCCGGTTCTATCCATCAGATAGGTGTCGGAAGCACTGGTGATCTCATTAATCTCCCACAGTAAAAGATTGACCACCTCCACCAGGGAGTCATTTTTCGGATCGTTCAGCAGCTCAACCAAGAGTGAATTTTTGGCCACTAACTGAGGTGTGAATTGATAACGGGAGAGTTGTGAATCGAGATGACTGGCGAACTGTTCGAGTTGTTGCCGGTTAGCGAAGCTCAGGGTGCGTAATTCGTTGCTCCAGATGACCCGATGGGAAACCCAAAAGGTAACAGCAAGGGTGCCAAGGATAATGATTCCAATCAAATAGCGATTTTTGAAAATCTCGGGCATGGAAATTGGCCGGCTCGTGAATATCTGGATGGTTATCTGAATGGAATGAACCAAGCATTCTAATCTGTCAGCATATGACATGGTACAGATTATTGAGATCCAGGGGAGCGGTTGGGCGACCAATTGTCAGACCCTAAAAAAATGGCCGGGTCCGCCGGGAGGTAAACAAACCGATCGTTCAGGTGTGCGAACCCGGCCATATAAACGCACTGGATACCCATTAGAGGTTCACTGAGCCACTCTGGATATCAATGGCGACGCTGATTTTTGCACGCCCCCATGACACAGGTATGCGCAGATGATGACGGTTGTTTTGCTGATTCAGGTTCGAGAGAGATCTATCCTGGAGGGATCACAGCCCGGCTTCGCTAAGACCTGGCCGGGCTGTGTGGGGAGTAAGCGATTGGATGCGTTCGACATTAGCCCAGATAGGCCTTGGCCTCCTCACCGGGATCGGGGAGTCCGGCGATGCGCCAGATGCTCAGGCAGCTGCCGAACAGGCTGTGCACCTTCCAGCGCGGGATGCCGGTGGCGCGGCAGACCAGGCGCATGTTTGGCAGGGCGCCCAGGCTCAGGTAGCGATCACGGATATGCCGCAGCAGTTGCCAGTGCTGCTCGCTCAGATTGTCGACTCCCTCCTGCTGGGCCATATCCTGGGCGAGCTGTTCGGTCCATGTCAGGTGATCGATGAGAAATCCCTCCTCATCGAACAGCAGGGGCGGTGAAGCGGTGTTGGCGGATTGGGTTGCAGTCTGGGTCATTACCAGGCCTCCTCGTATATTTAAAAATAAAAAATTGATTGCTGACTAGTATGGTTGGTAGTTTGAACTTAGGAAAAATGATAAATATTGATTTTGTATCACGAAAAATGATTAAGGGGCCCGATTCAGGGCCAAATCCTCTCGAGTAGACGATTTATGCGGCCGAACAGAGATCAACAGGTTGATAAACCACAATAATTACCACGATGAACTATCTGGGAATTACGGTTATACATGCCCATATATAGAGTCAAGCAAGTTGATCAGGTAGGAGGCGTTAGTAATGGAGAAGTGGTTGGAAGGCAAGGTTGTGGAAAAACGGCACTGGAGTGACAAACTCTACTCCATTCGTCTCAAGGCCCCCGTGGACGGCTTCACTGCCGGGCAGTTCACCCGCCTGGCCCTGGAGATCGACGGGGAGCGGGTGGCGCGGCCCTACTCATTCGTCAATCCGCCCCAGGATGAGCTGTTGGAAGTCCATTTCAACGAGGTGGAGAACGGCCCCTTGAGTCCTCGACTGGCGGCACTGGAGCCGGGTGACCGGGTCTGGGTCTCAGCCAGGGCAAACGGCTTTTTCACCCTCGAGCAGCTGCCCCAGAGCGAAAATCTCTGGATGGTCGCCACGGGGACGGCGCTGGGGGTCTATCTCTCCATTCTGCGTACCGAGCTCCCATGGCAGCGATTCCAGCAGATCGTCCTGGTACACAATGTCCGTTACAAGGATCAACTCAGCTACGGGGAGGAGATCGCCACCCTGAAACAGGATTACTGCGAGCGCTTCCGCTATCTGCCGATCACCAGTCAGGAGCAGTTGCAGGATGCCCTGCAGGGGCGCATTCTCGCTGTTCTGGAGGATGGTCGTCTGGAGAGGCATGCCGGTGTCGAACTGACGCCACAGAAGTCCCACGTGATGCTCTGCGGCAACATGGGCATGATCCGGGAGGTTTCAGCAGCCCTGGAGGCCCGTGGCATGCGTAAACATCGCAAGAAGGAGCCGGGGCACTTCACCACCGAGAAGTATCACTGATCTTTGAATAGGGCATCGATGCCGTAGGGCGGTGAGCGCCAATATTGAGGCGGTGCGCTGACCTGGTCACCCAGGGTGGCGGCGGCATGCCAGGGCCAGCGGGGGTTGTAGAGTATGCCCCGCGCCAGGGCCACCAGATCGGCCTGTTGCGTGGCGACAATGGTTTCCGCCTGCTCCGGCTCGGTGATCAGCCCCACCGCAATGGTGGGCAGGCCGCTCTCCCTGCGAATCTGTTCAGCGAAAGGGACCTGAAAGCCGGGGGCGGCGGAAATCTGCTGCAAGGGCGAGAGTCCCCCGCTGGAGACATGGATGAAGGCGCAGTCACGCTGTTTCAAGGCCTGGGCGAGGGCCAGACTCTGCGCCAAATCCCAGCCCCCTTCGACCCAGTCCGTGGCCGAGATGCGTATCCCCACC
>NATW01000063.1 GCA_003094555.1 gamma proteobacterium symbiont of Ctena orbiculata | reverse complement strand
CCCGATTATTGAATTGCTGACTATCTGACCCGTGGTCAGGTGCCTATCTAGAAACATCGCTACTAGCATTCAGACCAGTATCAGCCAGTAATCAAAGGTGGCGCAGACCGCTAGCTCGTGCGTAATGATATAGTCGAATCTGAAAATTAAAAACGGCCTGCGCCAGGAACTTCCATGTTAGTCGACTCCCACTGTCATCTCGATCGTGTCGCACTCAGCTCATATGATGAGGATTTTGCCAGCTTTATGAGGTATACCCTGGCACAGGGCATAGGTCATCTGCTATGCGTCTCCATCGATCTTGAATCCTGGCCAGGCATGGTGGCCCTGGTGGAGGATTATCCGCAGATTTCCATCTCAGTGGGTGTGCATCCAAATGATAAGGAGCGTCGTGAACCCACGCCTGACGAGTTGCTGAGACTCTCACGCAGTGACAAGGTGGTTGCCATCGGGGAGACCGGCCTGGACTACTTTCACGGCGAAGGGGATCTGGATTGGCAACGTGAGCGATTTCGACAACATATTCGAGCGGCCAAGGCAGCGGATCTGCCACTCATTATCCACACCCGGGATGCCCGCAACGATACAATCAATATAATGCAGCAGGAGGGGGCGGATCAAAGCGGTGGTGTGATGCACTGCTTCACCGAGAATTGGTCCATGGCGGAGCAGGCGCTGGAGATGGGTTTTTATGTCTCATTTTCCGGCATTATCACCTTCAAGAACGCAGCCGAGTTGCGTGAGGTGGTAAAGCAGGTGCCCATGGAGCGTCTGCTGATCGAGACAGATTCCCCCTATTTGGCACCTGTGCCACACCGGGGCAAGCCGAATCAGCCTATCCATGTACGGCATGTGGCCGAGTGTGTGGCAGAATTGAAAGGGATGACACCGGAGGCCATCGCCGATCAGACAACTGCCAATTTCTATCGCTGTTTCCCCATGGCGCAAGGGTCTCCATTCAATTGAACCGGATCGTGTATGAATAAATTAACAATGCTTTTTGTTTTCTATATTTTTTTGCCGGTTGCCATGGCGGCAGAAGTGGATAGTGTCGGTGCTAACTCAGACGCCTACCAGGATCTGGTTATCGACACCAGAGGTGGTTTGGAAGTGACCACAACCGATGGTGAATTCTCCTTGCAGTTGGGGGGGAGGATCCTGGCCGATGTGGCAGTCTATGATGAGGACAGGAATGCCCTGGGCAATGGCAGTGAGCTGCGCGATCTGAGACTCGACCTGGAAGGGCGACTGTATGCCGACTTCATCTATGAGTTGAGTGTCGACTTCTCCGACGGAGAGGCTGATGTAAAGGATGCCTGGTTTGCCTATGATGCCAATTATCCCTGGCGCTATGCTGTTGGACATTTCAAAGAGCCATTCAGTCTCGAAGAGATGACCAGCAAGCGATACCTGACCTTCATGGAGCGTGCCTTGCCGAACGTGTTTGCACCCGGAAGGAGCATGGGCGTTGGCGCCCACTGGTCTGGTGAACAGGTCACCATCGCCGGCGGTCTGTTTGGTGACGATTACAACGATGACGCCGACGATGAGGGTGATGAAGGCTGGGGTATCACCAGCCGCATAACCTATGCACCCAAAGCTGAAGAGAGATCGGCACTGCACCTGGGTATGGCTGCCAGTTATAGAAAGCTGGATGATGAAGAGACGGTGCGGTTCGATAGCAGACCCGAGTCCCACTTGACCGATATCCGATATCTCGATACAGGCAAACTTGAGCAGAGTGATTCCACCACTCTGGTGGGTGTCGAGGGGGCGTGGGTGTCAGGTCCATTCTCCATGCAAGGAGAATGGATGCAAGCCAAAATAGCGCGTGATGCCGATAAGGATCCCACCTTTGAGGGTTGGTATCTGCAGGCCAGTTGGTTTTTGACCGGGGAAAGTCGCCGCTATAAGCAGAGTTCGGCGAAGTTCGGGCGTATTCGGCCACTCTCCGACCATGGCGCCGTGGAAGTGGCGGCAAGATTCAGCTCTGTGGATATGAATGATGGAGAGATAGAGGGTGGCTCCAGCGATATTATTACCCTGGGACTGAACTGGTATATCAACCGGCAGATTCGCTTGATGGCCAATACTATATTCATAGACAACGACAGATTTGCCGATGCTGATGGAGATGTGGAGGGTGAGGATGAACCTTCAATCCTTCAACTTCGGGCTCAGGTTGATTTTTGATTATGATGAGACTCATCACCAAGGGATCAATCCTGCTGCTGTTGTTCATTTTCTCCTTGTTGATGCCGTCTTATGTTGTAGCAAGTAGCAGTGATCCGACTACCTTGGTGATAGGCAAGATCAGTCATAATCCTAAAAAGCACTATGGCTATCTGAAGCCCATGCTGAAATATGTGGTGGAAAGGATGCGCGAGCATGGTATTCGCAAAGGTAAGATCCGGATGGCGAAAAGCAAGGAGCAGATGGTGGAGTTGCTGGCCAGAGGTGAAGTGGATTGGGTGACGGAGACACCTGTTGCCGCAGCCTATCTGCATGAAAAAAGCGGTGCGGAGATATTATTGCGAAAGTGGAAAAAGGATATGCACGAGTACCACACGGTATTTTTTTCACTCAAAAACGGGGCGGTAAAGAAGTTGGAGGATCTGAAAGGTAAGATTATCGCTCTGGAAGATCCAGCCTCTTCGAGCGCCTACTATCTGCCTGTGTATGCGATGCTTGAGCGTGGATTAGAGCCGGTCAAATTGAAAAGCTTCCGGGAATCGCCCCCACCTGACAAGGTTGGTTTTGTGTTTGCCCGGGAAGAGATCAATATCGCCACCCTGGTAAACAAGGGATTGGCCGATGCCGGGGCCTTCAGTAACCTGGACTGGGACAAGGAGGATCACCTGCCATCAAAATACCGTGAACAGTTTTCCATATTCCAGCGTCTTCCCCCTGTCATCCGCGCACTGGAATTAGTAAGGCATGATTTGGAGCCAGCGCTAAAAGCCCGGCTCGAAGAAGTATTGTTAAAAGCAGAACATGATCCGATGGCATCATCTATCCTGCATGCCTATCAGCAAACAAAGCGATTCGACAAATTGAGTAGGGAGCAGCAACAGTCGGTCTACGACATGTACACTATAGTGGAACGTGTTGATCAAGCGCTTGCGCCCTGAATGGTCAAGCTCCTGAGTCGATTATGAACAAATCACTATATGGCTAGAAATCTACAGTTTCGATATACCGTTGCTATCGGTGCAGTCATCGTGATTGTTACGGTGATTCTTGCCACACTGTTTTTCTTCCAATCCAAGGAGCTCCTATCAAACATTAAAACGACCACCACCTCCACCATGAGTACCGCGCTTCATGATGAGGCAAAGAAACGCCTTGTGAATTTGAGTGCAATTTTAAGTGAGGACTTGTCTAACCCTCTCTATAATTTCGATATGCTTGCTATCTTGCAGTTGCTGCAGAGTGTTGCCAAGCTTGAAGACATTGCCCATGTCATGGTGATAGATCCTAAGGGGGTGATTGTCCACGATGGAACCGAGTTATTGGATAGCTATGGCAAGCAGTTGGAAGAGAGGGAGATTCTGGACTGGATTGAAAAGCAATCGGCACCGCTGCTCATCAACTCAGAAGAGTTGATGGAGATCGTCTCCCCGGTGCATATTGCAGATGAACGGCTTGGCTGGGTTAGAATCGCGCTATTCAAAAAGGCACAGCTGGAAAACACGCAAAAGCTGACCCAACAACTCTCCAATTTAACCGCTGAATCTCAACAGCGTGAACGCTATCTGCTATATCTCGTCACGACTGTTTTGTTATTGCTCGGCTTAGGCTTGGCTGCATTGGTTTCCAATAGGTTGGTATCGCCGATTCGAAAACTGACCGAATATGTGAAACGGGTTGGTGAAGGTGCCTATGGTATTGAGCTGGACAGAAACCGGAGTGATGAGATAGGTCAGCTGATTCACTCATTCAACCGTATGAGCAGGGATCTGTCCAACACCTCGGTATCGAGGCAGTATTTGAACGACGTGCTCAACAATTTGTGCGATGCACTGATCGTTGTCTCTGACGATATGAAGATTCTTATGGTCAACAATGCTGCTACTGAAATGATCGGATTCGATAAGCAGCGTTTAGAGAGCATGTCATACTATGATCTCATCGATAGTCGCGACGGAGTGCGTGTCAAACGATGGTTGAGCCGTCTATTGGAACAACAGATCGAGAGCATCGATGCTCGATACATAACCGCTGCCGGATCGCATGTGCTGGTCTCTCTCTCAGGTGCTTATCTCGACTTGTCGGGCGCTCCCGGACAGATCATCACTGTTGCGCAGGATGTGAGTGAGCGCAGAAAGAACGAGGAGCATATACGCTATCTGGCTCAATATGATGGTTTGACAAATTTACCCAATCGGCAACTGTTTCGTGACCGTTTAAAGCATGCCATGAAGCAGGCAGAACGCGGGGAATATCTGATCGCCTTGATGTTTATCGATCTGGATCGTTTTAAAAAGGTTAACGACAGCCTGGGCCACCAGGCAGGTGATCTGCTGTTGAAAGAGACCGCGGTACGATTGAAGAAGTTGCTCCGCCTGGGTGATACTGTGGCGCGTTTAGGAGGGGATGAATTCACCATAATCGCGGAACAGATCAAGTCGATAAATGACGGCATCAATATAGCCTCAACAATCCTTGAGACCGTCAAGGAACCGTTCGAGATCGATACCAGAAAAGTACACATCGGGTGCAGCATCGGTATCGTCTTCTATCCCTTTGCCTCGGACGATATCGGCAGTTTGGTCCAGAAAGCCGATATGGCCATGTATCAAGCGAAAAGGAATGGGCGTGGACAGTATTGTGTCTACAATCATATGTTGGGCGCCAATGAAAATGGTGTAATACAGCAGGAAAGCGAATTGATGGAAGCGTTGAAAACGAAAAGCTTCCATCTACTCTACCAGCCAGTGGTTGATACCAGCACTGGGGCTACAGTCGGTATGGAGGCCTTGCTGCGGTGGGATAATCCGAGACGCGGTATATTGGATCCCACAGAGTTCCTGCCTTTTCTCGAAAATTCAGGCTTTATAATCGAATTGGGGGATTGGATATTGGAAAGGGCCTGCAGGGAGATGCTTGATTATAGTAAAAGCAGTGATAGTCCACTGCAACTGAATGTCAATGTCTCCATGCATCAATTCAATCAGGGTGACTTTTCCCATCGGGTCGAATCGATTTTGAATAAAACAGGTTTCGACCCAAAGCGACTCGAATTGGAAATCACAGAAAGTAGCCTGATAGAAGACATTGAAATGAGTAGGAATGTGGTGCGTAGTCTGAAAAAACTTGGTATTCGTATCGCAGTGGACGATTTTGGTACAGGTTACTCTTCCTTTTCCTATCTCAGGGATTTTACCCTGGACACCCTGAAACTGGACACCAGCTTCATCAAGGGATTGCCAAATGATAACTATGCCATCGGTATTTGCACCGCACTGATCAAGATGGCGGAAATCATGCAACTGAATGTGGTCGCTGAAGGTGTTGAAAATCAACAGCAGGTTGCATGGTTACATTCTGAAAACGTAGATCAATGCCAAGGGTACTACTTTGGCGAACCTGCTGTATTGGGTGATTGATATACTCGCCGTTATGGGCAGATGAATGATCGCTCAGTGCCCGTGATACATCTCGTCATACTGATTGGCATAACGGTCAAGGATCTTATTCCGCTTCAGCTTGAGTGTGGGTGTGATCAAACCATTCTCTACACTCCAAGGTTCAGCGAGCACAGTAACACGTATGATCTTTGCGTAACCGGGGAAATTGTCCAGATGATTGTTGATGCGTGCCAACAACTCCTGCATCTGTTGTTCACTGAGATCGTTGGTATCCAGACCAAGGGTCTGGGCATGCTCTGGATTGAGCACCACGATGGCAGATAGATAGGGTTTGCTTTCACCCACTACCAGTACCTGATCGAACAGGGAATCCATGGCAATGCACATCTCCATATCGGCAGGTGGGACCTTTTCACCATTGGCCATAACGATGATCTCTTTCAGTCGGCCGGTGATGAAGATATAGTCGTCTTCAAATTTCGCCTTGTCGCCAGTGTGGAACCAACCCTCTGCATCGATTACCTCGGCAGTAGCACTTCGATTGTTCCAATAGCCCATCATCACATTCGGTGCGCGGCACAGCAGTTCCTCGTATTCATTGATCTTCACCTCGACCCCGGGAAAAGGCCTGCCGACACTTGCCGGTAGATTGTTTTCATGAGTATTCGCAGAGATGATGGGGCTGGTCTCAGTCAGTCCATACCCCTGCAGTATTGGCACTCCAAGGCCGATAAAAACCTTGGCAATATCCGGCGACAGGGGGGCGCCGCCGGAGACCGCAATACGCAAACGACCGCCCAGTTTCTGCTGGATCTTGCTGGCAACTATTTTTTCCAACAGAGGCCAGAGTAATAGTTTTACCGACCAGGCTGCGCGTCCCTGTTGATATTCGAAATTGTGCCAACCGGTTTCGACTGCCAGATTGAAAATGCCCCGGGCAATAGCAGAGTCGTTTTCGAGCTTATCCTGTATCTTGGAATAAACTCTTTCGAATATGCGTGGTACCGCAATCATCATGGTTGGTTTGATGATCTCAAGGTCTTCAGCCAGCTGCGGGATCGATCGGGCGTAAGCCGTGGTGGCGCCGGCCAGGATTGCCAGATAGTAACCGACGGTTCGTTCCAAGGTGTGCGACAGGGGTAGAAAAGAGATAAAGGTATCGGTGGTATAGATATCGATGACTTTAATACCGCTGTTTAGATCCCACAGAATATTGTGGTGACTCAACATGACACCTTTGGATCGCCCTGTGGTACCGGAGGTGTAGACTATGGTTGCCAAGTCCTTGCTGGGCATATCGATCACCTGCAGCTCATCATCAGAGCGATCGGGCAACCATTCATCCAACGAGACAAGGTGGGGCTGGAGACCCATCGCTTCGACCCGGTGCAGTGAGACAATACGGTTCAGACCGGCCAGCTGGTTACGGATCTGCTGCAGTTCCCGCCACTGTTCGTTATTTTCCAGGAGCAAAAGACGCACCCCGGCATCTTGCAGTATGTAACCGATATTTTCAGGACGATCGTTGGTATAGAGAGGAACGGTGACCAATCCCAGACATTGAGCCGCCAGATCGAAAATGGCCCATTCACGGCAATTGCGCAACATGATGGCTACCCGATCCCCGGGCCTGAGATTCTCATTGCGAAACGCTGCCTGCCAGCGGGCGACCAGTTGTGCCATCTCTCCCCAGCTGGTCTCTTGCCAAACCTCGCGCTCTTCGTCGTACTGAATATAGGCAGTGCCCTCCGGTGAGCGTATTACCCGTTCCTTGAATACTGCGCCTATAGTATCGGCATCTTTCAACTGAATATAATCAATGTTTGGCTTATCCATGTTGGCACCATTTTTATCTTTTTCTGAGATTATTTTTAATGGGTTCACTCCCTAACTTATCCTATCTAGAACCGGTATGGAAATTTTTACCCCTCAAGCAGCACCCCGTTTGTTGAGTTTGGAGATCTTTGAGGCTGCCTTGCTACTCTCTGATGTCAAGCTGCCAAGATGGCTGAAGGTATTCACCTGAATGACCTGTCTGCGAAGACGATCCGCCTCTTCCAGGGTCACTTTTTCGCTCTCATTCAAGATTCCAAGGGAGACGGCTTCTGCGATCAGATTGCGTATATCACGGGATTTGAGTTGACCGGCTCGTTTTGCTCTACGCAAGGTCTTTTCATGAGGGGCTGCTGCATTCACTGCGAACAGGGCCTGTTCCAGCTGACCGGCACGTTGCTGTTGATCCTCGGTGATGTAGATACCTTGTGTGAGCCGGTCCCTGGCCTCGCTTGGGCTCAACAGGGTACGTGCAACCTGGTGGTCAAGGCTGTCAGTGGGTTTGTGAAATGGGAGTCCGGTGGGAAACACCACCAGTCGCAACAGCCAGGCCAGGGGTCGAAACGGCATATTACGTAACAGGCCCCGCAAGGCATGTTGAAAGCGATAGAGAGAGTCGTCCAGGGCCCATCGCATGAGCGGCAGGTCGTCTTGACGTTCTCCCTCTTCGATATAGCGTTTCAGGCATGCGCTAGCAATATAGAGGTTGCTGAGCAGGTCCCCAAGCCTGGCCGAGAGGCGTTCTTTGCGCTTCAGCGAACCCCCGAGAGTCATCAGCGCCGCATCGGCGGTGAGGGCGAAGCTTGCCGCCATCCAGTTCAGGCGCTGAAAGTAGGGTTTGCACACCCCGCTTTTCGGACTCGCTGAAAGCCGTCCATGGGTGATGCCGAACCAGAGTGTGCGGGCAAGATTTGTGACCACAAAACCGATGTGACTGAAAAGGGCCTCATCAAACCGGGTGAGGGCTATTTCCGGATCGGGATTCTCTGCCGCTTCGAATTCTTTGAGAATGTAGGGGTGAGCACGTATCGCGCCTTGGCCGAAGATGATCATGCTGCGGGTAAGGATGTTGGCACCCTCAACGGTGATTGCGATGGGTATTGCCTGATAGCCTCTGCCGATAAGATTGTCCGGGCCGAGACAGATACCACTGCCGCCCTGGATGTCCATGGCGTCGTTGATCGCTTGACGGTAGCGCTCGGTAAGATGGTATTTGATGATGGCTGAGATGACGGAGGGTGTCTCACCGCTATCCAATGCGCCGAGGGTGAGTTTTCGCGCCGCGTCCATTTGATAGGTCAGGCCGCCTATCCTTGCCAGGGCCTCTTCCACCCCCTCGAAATGGCCTATGGGTTGGCCGAACTGGGTGCGTACCGCGGCATAGGCGCCGGTGTAGCGGCTGGCGCTCATGGCCGCTGCCGTGGAGAGTGCGGGGAGTGAAATGCCACGCCCCTCGGAGAGACTGTCCATCAACATCTGCCAACCCTTGCCTACGCCGTCACTACCGCCGATTACCCAGCTCAATGGGATGAACACGTCACGTCCTTCTATGGGGCCATTCTGGAAGGGTATGTCGAGGGGCATGTGGCGTGATCCTATCTCCACCCCGGGGGTATTGCGGGGGATCAGGGCCAGGGTGATGCCGGGCTGGGGATCGTCTGAGAGCAGGTGTTGGGGATCCTCGAGTTTGAATGCCAGACCAATCAGGGTCGCAACCGGTGCCAGGGTGATATAACGCTTTTCCCAGTTCAGTCTGATACCGAGTACCTGGCTGCCTGCAAAATCACCATAGGTGACCTGCCCGATATCCGGTATCGCGCCCGCATCGCTGCCGGCATGGGGATTGGTCAGGGCAAAACAGGGTATCTCCTCGCCAGTGGCCAGTCGCTCGAGATAGTTTATCTTTTGTTCATCCGTACCGTATTGCAGCAGCAATTTAGCCGGCCCCAGCGAGTTGGGTACCATGACGGTAACTGCCGCGGTGATGCTGCGGCTGGCGATCTTCAACACAACCTGTGAGTGGGCATAGGCGGAGAAGCCGAGACCCCCATAGGTCTGGGGTATGATCATGCCGAAAAAGCCGGACTGCTTGATGAATTGCCAGACCTCCGGAGGCAGGTCTCTGCGTTCGTAGGTGATATGCCAATCATCGAGCATATCGCACAGGGTTTGTACCGGGCCTTGGAGAAAATCCTCTTCCCGGGCGGTCAGATGGCATTGGGGTTGGCGCAGCAGCTTGCTCCAGTCAGGCTGTCCGGAGAAGAGTTCACCGTCCCACCAGACACTCCCGGCGTTGAGTGCCTCCTGCTCGGTGGTCGACATGGAAGGCATCACCTTCTGGAAGGTGGTCAGCAGAGGCCTGGTGATCCAGCGGCGGCGCAGTTGTGGTTTAAGGTAGAAGAAGAGCGTGGTGGCGTAGATCAGCCATAGGGGGAGTGCGCCAAAGGGATTCATGAGTTCCGCCAACTGCAAGCTGATCAGAAGTATGGGCGGCAACAACATCCACAAAATCGCCCCCGCGGAACCGTAGGCCAGTCCCCACAGCATCAGTAATAAAAGTAGTAATCCTAGCAGCGTCATCGGTCTGCCCCGCGTATTGTGTTGATTACCTGATCAGCCGCCTCATCGTCCTGAGGTTGCGCTTGTTTCTCGTTCTGCTTGTTGAGCTCCTTGCTTATAGCGGACTCATCATCGGGCTGATCTGCCTCGTCAATTTTTGTTGCGGCAGTGAATGCACGCTCATTGTCGTTGTAGAGAATGCTGTCATCACCCCAAGGCAAGCGACGGTAGACACCCAGATCATCCAGACCGAGAAAGGGATATTTAATGATGTTGAAATAGGGTGAGTAGTCGAAATCCTTGGGTGTGAAGAGTCGCGGATTGCGTTTGAAGAATCGCAGGCTGCCGTCTTCATCCCGGTCGATGAAAGGCAGAATCGGGAAATTCACGTTATTGAAGGCGGAAGCCAGCATCGAGGAGCAGACGGTACGTGTCGGTGAACCGGCGTTATGCTCAAACAGGCTGGAGCGCCAGCGCCTGGGCAGGATGTTCCAGGGGAAGAAGAAACGGGCCAGGTCGAGCAGGTGACGAACGTCATAGTCAAAGCCGATATGACGGACCGCATGGGCAACGACCTTATGTGCATCCTCCGGCTCTATTCCTGAGGGACGACAGATACGCAGATGATCATTCCGATACTTGGAGAGTGGCGCAATGATCGTGCCTTCTCCCAGCAGGGCCTCGACCATCAGCTGTTCACTGAGATCCCCTTGGTAGGCCATGCGTACCCGCTGCTGAAGCTTGGGATCCCGAATATCGTAGATACGCCCAATGTAGAGAGCAGAGTGGGTCCAGGTGCTTTGGGTGATGGTCTTGATCACATTGCTGACCCTGCTGCGTCCTTCGACCAATAACACATCGGCGGGCCTAAGTTCATAACTCAGACGATTGAAATCACATAAAGGCGAGGTGGATGGTGGGCTCTCTTTGGTCAACCACTCAGCGATCCACTGCATTATTATCTGACCGACTCTTCTCATCCTAAAACCCAGCAAAACAGTAAGTAATATAGCTAGTATAGACCGTAAATTTAGTAGGTGAGTTTCATTCGATATCAGATGATTGGCGATCTATGCTTGTTCGCGAAGCCTGATCCCACCGCTCCACCAGATCCGGCAGGCGCCTTCATCGGAAACCATGCAGGGCCCGATGGGTGTCCTCGGGGTACAGGCCTCGCCATAGAGTCGGCACTGGTTCGGATATTTCCGTCCAAGCACCACGGCAGCGCAATCACATCCTGGTGGCATCTCACCACTGCGCTTTCGTTCGGGCGTTTCGTAGTCGGGAAAACGCCTGCGGGCATCCCATTGTGCGTAGTCCTTGTTCAACCCAAAACCGGATCCGGGGATGATGCCGATCCCGCGCCAATTGGCATCGACCACATCCAGCGCCTGCTGCAGGTGAGCCTTGGCGCTTGGGTTACCGCCGGGCTTGACCAATTCAGGATAACAGTTGTCGAGAAAAAGCCGATCGTCCAGATATTGCCTGATCACAGAGTAGGTGGCCGCCAACAGGCTCTCTGGTGTAAAACCGGCAACCGCGGCCGGTATATGGTGCTGCTCCACGACGAATGACCACTCTTCCGGCCCCATCACGGTGGCGACATGACCGGGTGCGACCAGGGCATTGAAACCCGGTTTCTCGCCACTCAGCAACATTGAGACAGCAGGCCAGGTGAGTCGACCCGATAACAGGATACTGAGGTTGTCAGGTATACCCTCGACCAGCAACGACGCCACAGGTGCCGTGGTGGTCTCGAAGCCGGCGGCAAAAAAGACCACCTCCCGATCGGGAGCGGCCTGGGCAATTTGCAGCGCCTCCATGGGGGAGGCGATGGGCCGGATGTCCGCGCCCGCGGCATGGGCCTGATCCAGGGAGCGGGGCTCTCCCTTGCTGACATTCACCGGCACCCGCAGCATGTCGCCAAAGGCCACCAGGGTGATCGGTTCCTGCAGCGCCAGCTGCATCGCTTGATAGACATCTTCTTCGGGACAGACGCAAACAGGGCAGCCGGGTCCAGGTATCAGCTCTATCTGATCCGGTAGAGCGCCCCGCAATCCAGCCTGGGTAATGGATCGCTCATGCCCGCCGCAGACATTCATGATCTTGATCGGCTCCCGCAACGGCAGGGCATGTAGCTGCCGCAGCCAGGATTTTGCGCTTATCGACATAGGCTACACATGGATTAGTGTTAACAGGCCCTAGCCTTCACCAGCGTGTAATTTAGCGCCTTCAGGCTGCAGGTTCGGTTTTAGAGTTTTACCCTGTGCGCGCCTCGCTTTGT
>NATW01000062.1 GCA_003094555.1 gamma proteobacterium symbiont of Ctena orbiculata | reverse complement strand
TTGGGGGCGATGGTCTTTTGGATGGTCTCGACCTCGTCATCGGTGTGGTCGTGGCCCTTCCAGTCGGTGACCGCGGTGAAGGAGAGGATCGGGTTCAGCAGGGTGGCGATCTCTTCGCCGCCGGTCTGCCACTGCTCGGAGGATAGCTGGGTGCCGCGCAGGTAGCCCTCGCACCACTCATCCACGATGATGTAGCTTCGGTCATCGAGGATGCGTTCCAGGTAGAGGGGTTCGAAGTCCTCGGGGTACTCCATCAGGGTCTGCACGATGCCGTTCATGTGGCGTATCAGGAGGGCCAGGACTTCACTGAAGTCCTCCTCGTTATCCCACTCCGGTTCGAAATCGCCCCACACCGAATCGAGCCACACCGATGGCGGGATGGTGACCGGTCCGCTGACGACGGCGGTGAGAAAGCCATCCAGGGTGGAGATGTCGAATATGCCTTCGTCCATCTCCTCCGTTATGAGGTGGTCGTCGATGCGATTCAGCAGGAATTGATCGAGTTGTTCGATCTCTTCCTCGTTCAGGGGGTGATTCAGATCTTCCATGGTCTTCAGCCGATTGTGGTTTTTTTAGTCATATTGCTATTTTAGAGAACATGGATGGTTCGACTCAACCTCTCTGAAGGGGGATTGTTCAGATGCGGGGGGGTATAGGTGCGACAAGCCGCACCTTTTGTGTCAAAGACTCTTTTCTGCCGGGGTGGGTTCAGCAACAGGATCGGTGAGATTGGTCTTCACCAGGTTGAGGAACTGCTGGGTACAGACCTCCCAGGAGTAGCCCTCGGCGAACGTACGGCAGCTTTTGCGATCCACCGCCAGGGCGTTGCTGACGGCGCTCTGCAGATCCTCGTCCATCCAGCCATTGTTGCCGTTTTTGATCACATCCAGGGGGCCCTCCACCGGGTAGGTGGCGACGGGTACGCCGCAGGCCATGGCCTCCAGCATCACCAGGCCGAAGGTGTCGGTACGGCTGGGGAAGACCATCACATCGGCGGAGGCGAGGAGGCGGGCCAGATCGCCGTTTTTCCGATAGCCGAGAAACTCTGTCTGGGGGTAGCGCTGTTTGAGGGACTCCAGGGCGGGGCCATCGCCGATCACCACCTTGCTGCCCGGCATCTTCAGGTCGAGAAAATCGGTGATGTTCTTCTCCACCGCCACCCGGCCCAGATACAGGGCGATGGGCTGGGGCAGGTCGAGTACCGGCTTGTCGATGGGGACGAAGTGTTCGATATCCACGCCGCGGGTCCAGTACTCCAGATTTTTGAAGCCATGGGACTCGAGGGTCGTTTTCATGGAGCTGGTTGCCACCATGGTCAAGGTCGCCTTGCTGTGGAATGCCCTGACGAAGGCGTATGAGAGGGACAGGGGAATCGGCACGCGCAGTCTCACATACTCGGGGAAACGGGTGTGGTAGGTGGTGGTGTAGGGGTGGTTATGCTTGAGGCAATAGCGCCGACCCGCCCAACCCAGGGGGCCTTCGGTGGAGAGGTGAATGGCATCCGGTTGAAATTCGTCCAGCAATTTTTTCACCCGGCCATAGGGGAACAGGGACAGGGGGATATCGGGGTAGGTCGGCATCGGCATGGTGCGGAACAGACCCGGATTGATGCAGAGTATTTCATGCCCCCACTGTTTCAGCAGATTGATGGTTTTGTCGAGGGTGCGAACGACGCCGTTAACCTGTGGAAACCAGGCGTCTGTCACAATTGCAATGCGCATAGATTCTCTCTGTTTTTCATTTAACTTCACTAAGCAAGGTCTGATTAATCCGTCATTCCGGCGTATGCCGGAATCCATGTGCTTGGTTTTCCTGGATCCCGGCATACGCCGGGATGACGAGAATGAGATTAATCAGAGGTTTTCTAAGCAACTTTACGTGCCTTGATGGGTTCGTTTTCCGCGACAACAGGGGCGGGATCGGGGACAGCGGTAGGTTTCGGTGATGGGGTGGTTTCAAGCAGCTGCATCGATTCCTCGACCCAGCGGATCAGTTTCAATGAACCGTCGGGCTCTTCGGCCAGGGCGGTGCAGCTCTCCACCCAGTCACCGCAGTTGGCGTAGGTGAGACCGTCCATGTCACTGATCACCGCATGGTGGATATGGCCGCAGATGACCCCGTCCAGGTTACGCTCGCGTACGGTGTGGATCACGGCCTGTTCGAAATTGCCGATATATTTCACCGCCTCTTTGACCTGGTTCTTGAGATAGGCGGAGAGGGACCAGTAGCCGAATCCCAGACGCCGGCGGGCCAGGTTGAACCAGCGGTTGAGCCACAACAGCAGGTCGTAGGCATCGCTGCCGAGATGGGCCAGCCACTTGTTGTTCATCACCACCCCGTCGAACTCGTCGCCGTGGAGGATCAGGTAACGCCGATTGTCCTCGGTGGTGTGGATCACCTCTTTCTGGATCTCGATACCGGTGATATGGAAATTGAGATAATCACGCAACAGTTCATCGTGGTTACCGGGTACATACACCACCCGGGTGCCCCGCTTCGCCTTGGCGATGATCTGGTGAATGATCTCGTTGTTGATTGCGGGCCAATACCAACCGGAGCGCATCTTCCAGAAATCGAGAATATCTCCCACCAGATAGAGGTTGTCGCTATCGGTGTGTTTGAGGAAGTCGAGGAGATATTCGGTGCGGGAGGCGCGGAGGCCGAGGTGGGTATCGGATATGAAGAGACTCTTATAGCGCAGTGTCGTCATATACCTACTCTCATGTGCTTCATTGCCTGCGCACCATAGAGGCAGACTGTTGCATTTTCATTTGCGGAATATGATTTGTTTATTACATGGTCGATTTTTTATGCATAAGCTGTTAGAAATGCCGTCATGGATGAGAAACAACAACAAAATCCAGGCATCGAGCGTTTGGTGAGTGCCCTGGGCTGGTCCATGAAGGGGATGCGGGCCACATTCAAACATGAACAGGCGTTCAGGCAGGAAGTCTATCTGTTGATTGTGCTGGCCCCTTTGGGGCTATGGTTGGGTAACGACGGTGTGGAGCGGGCCCTGTTGCTGGCGCCGTTGTTGATCGTACTGATCGTGGAGCTGCTCAACAGTGCCGTGGAGAGCGTGGTCGACAGGATCAGCGATGAAAAGCATAAGCTGTCGGGGCGGGCCAAGGATCAGGGCTCGGCTTCGGTGTTGATATCCCTGGTGCTGGTGGGTTTGTGTTGGGGGTTGGTATTGATGAGTCATATTTGACGATGTTCATTGTTAGACCTACCTAGAATGCTGGTAGGCGTCAGAGGATTGTCTTTCGCAGTAGCGGCAGGGATGCCGCTTAGCACAGGGATGTGCTATCGGAACGTCGGAGAAAGACAATCCTCTGACGCTCGGAGTCAAGTAAGACATGCAACATATTGATATTGACTCATGTAGAAAGTTTTGTTGGAGGACGCCGGTGGCTGGCGCTCCTCTTTCTCCTCCGCCCCAACGGCACATCCATATGCCGATGGGGCTACCGCGGCATCCCTGCCGCGGTTACGAAAGAGGAGCGCCAGCCACCTACCTGTTTCTCTATAATTATAAGGATTGGCGGTGTTTTTAACTGAATTGAGTATTGAAATATCAAAACAGAGGTAGCTAACCAACTGCCCTATGAACGACCGACCACGACCAGAAGGGCTCGAGCCCAATATCCGCAATGCGGTGCGGGCGGTGATTGTGTGTGAACAAGCGGTATTGATGCAGAAGAAGTGGGCGGAGCACCGCGGTACCTGGTACACACTCCCGGGCGGGGGGCAGGATGTCAATGAGTCCCTGACCCAGACCCTGACACGTGAATGCGAGGAGGAGATTGGTGCTGTCGTGGAGATCGGTCATCTGCTCGCCATCGCCGATTTCTACAAGCAGCGCGACACAGGCTATCCCTCGGTCAGGCATCTGGTCGAGTTCCTGTTCGGCTGCTCCCTGCCGGTGGATTACCAACCCGTGTCGGGACACCATCCGGACAAGCATCAGATCGATGTGGTATGGGTGCCCTTTGCCGATATGGACAAACATGAGATCTTTCCCAAAGGCATCGCCCAGCATCTGCCCGGTTTGACGCAACTGAAGACGCCGACCTATCTGGGAGTCATTGACTGACATGTCTGTTGCAAAAAGCATTCAAGAGAATCTCCATTTTCTGTTGGCTGAAACCGCGACTCACCTGGCGCTGCTGAAAGACTATTTGACCCTGCCCACGGCAACCATTCCCATGCGGCTGCTGGACCGCCAGGGGTATGTGGAAAACCTGAAACTGAGCATCCATAACCACTGTCTGCGGGAGATGTCATCATCCGATCAGGATGATAAGGATTACCAGCTGCTGAGATCCATCGAGGTGATCGCCAGCCAGTTGGAGCGGATAGTGGAACTCTCCCGGGATGCGGTGATGCAAAGCGCCCATATTCAACATCGGGGCATGATCAAGGTGAAGGGTTTTCTCGCCATGCTCAATCGGGTCAATAACGGTCTGGCGTCCATCGAACCCGCCTTGTCAGCCAAGGATACCCGCCAGGCCCTGAAGATAGGCAAGGTGGAGCGTCACCTGGACACGGCCTACCAGAAACAGCTCAAACACTACTCACGCCTGTTGAAAAAGGAGAAACACCCGGCGGACCGCATCTCTCTGATCATGTTGGCCCACATCATCGAGCAGATGGGCAATGCCATGCTGCGTATCAGCGAGGCCATCATCTCCGCCTCCATGGGACAGCACTTCAGTACCGATCGTTATCATGCCTTCAACGCCTCGGTAACTGAACTCAAGACAGCGAATGACATCGGCAGGCTGGAGTTCACACCCATCGCGGAGACCAAGTCGGGGAGTGCTATCAATGCCCTTAGCAGCGCTGACGAGGGGAGTGGTTATCACGCTATTTTCAAGGATGGCCGTAAGCGCAAGCTGAAGGAGGAGAAGCAGCGGGTCAAGAATTGGCATGATATTTTTCCCGGTCTTGCACCGAAGATACTCGCCTATCAGAAACAGGGCGATTCTGCGGCCCTGTTGATCGAGCACCTGGCCGGACAGACCTTCGAACAGATCCTGCTGGATGGTTCGGATAAGCTGCTGCAGCAGGCCCTGAATCACCTGACCAGGACCCTGAGCCAGATATGGCTGGAGACAAAGACGAAAAAACCTGTCTCCGCGGCCTATATGAAACAGTTGGCGAAGCGTATGAAGGATGTGTATGCCATTCATCCTGAATTCAGACAGCCCGCGGCGGGCATCGGTGGCGTGGCGTTACCCGCATTCGATGATCTCCTGAAACAGATGCAGGGTCTAGAAACTGGCGTGAAGGCGCCGTTTTCTGTCTACATTCATGGGGATTTCAATGTCGATAACATCATCTTCGATCCCCAGGAGAAACGTATCAATTTTATCGATCTGCATCGTTCCAGCCATATGGACTACCTGCAGGATGTGAGTGTCTTCATGGTCTCCAACTACCGTCTGCAGGTGTTCGATCCCCGGGTCAGGCAGCGGATTATGGATCTCTGCCATGCCTTCTATCGCTTTGCCAGGGCCTTTGCCCGGGAGCAGGGGGATAAGGGTTTCGAGATCCGTCTGGCTATGGGCCTGATCCGCTCATTTGCCACATCGACCCGCTTCATTCTGGATAAATCCCTTTCGGAGCGCATGTTCTCCCGGGCTACCTACCTGATGGAGCGGCTGCTCGAGAGTGACTCCAAACCCAAGCATCCTTTTGTGGTGCCCGTGAAGGAGATTTTCATTGGATAAACCGAAAATCGGTGTCGTCGGTATTCCCGGAAAATGGTCCACCGAGGCCCTGGCCGATGCAGTCAACGAGGCCACGGGATTTCGTCTGGTGATCGACATGGCCGAGGTATGCGCCGAACTGGATAGCGGCAGACTCCTGTTTCGGGATCAGGACCTGACCCGGCTCGATGCGGTGGTGGTGAAAAAGATCAGCGAGGAGTACAGCCCACACGTGCTTGACCGGCTCGAGATGTTGCGACAGTTGCAGCGGGCCGGGGTGCGGGTGTTCAGCAAGGTAGAGCGGATCATCCGGCTTATCGACCGCCTTAGCTGTACCCTGTCCCTTTATAATGCGGGGATACCCATGCCACCGACCCGGATCACCGAGAGCCCTGCGATTGCCGCCGAAGTGGTCGCTGCATTCGGCTCAGCAGTCTTCAAACCCCTCTATTCCACCAAGGCCCGGGGTATGACAGTGATCGATGCCGGGCAGGATCCACAGCAGTTGCTGCAACAGATCGAGGCCTTCCGGGTGGATAATCCGGTAATGTACATTCAGAAAAAACTGGCCTTGCCGGGGCGGGATCTGGGGATGGTCTTTCTCGATGGTGACTATCTGGGCAGTTACGCCAGGGTGGGTCAATCGGGGGCCTGGAACACCACCATCAGGAGTGGCGGACACTACGAGAGGTATGAGGCCGATGAGGAGCTGGTGGCCTTGGCGCGCAGGGCCCAGGCGATCTTCGGCCTCGATTTCACCACGGTCGATGTGGCGGAGACGGAGCGGGGACCGGTAATCTTCGAGGTCTCCGCATTTGGCGGCTTCCGTGGGGCGCAGGAGGGGATGGGTATAGATGTGCCATCCCGCTATGTGGCCTACATGCTGGAGGAACTGGAGGCATGACCAGCACGACTGACTGGGCCGGGATCGTGGATGCCAGGGATGCGGCCACACGGCTTTTACACACGGTGCCCCTATGCGAGGAGCCGCTGCAACTGGCGATAGGTGAATGCAGCCTGGTGATTCGCTCCAACAGCCAATCGTTGCTGGACCGGCTGGGGGACTATTTTCATCACCTGCCCAGGAAAACGGGTCTGGCGACAATCGAAGTCACTGCCATTGAGAGTGAAAAGCTCGAGACCGGTCTACCGTTTATCGACTGGCGGCGGGAAGCGGGTAAGCGTGGACGCAAGGATGCCTATCTCGATCTGACAGATGGGCGTCTGGTGCTCAAGGTACGTACCGGCATGCTGTTTCTGCAGAGCGAACAGTGGCGTATCGCGGCCGGGCCATGTACGGCCTATGACAACCAGCTAGTCAATTTCATAAACTCACAGGTGATGAACTGGCTGCAGCAGCGGGAGTGGCTGATCTGTCACGCCGCCGGTCTGGTTCTGAAGGGGCATGGGATAGCCATGGCCGGTTTTTCCGGGGGCGGAAAGTCGACCCTGATGCTGCATCTGATGGAGCATCCCAAGAGTTGCTATGTGACCAATGACAGGCTGTTTCTGCGGCGTCAGGGTGTCAGGGTGGAGGCGGTGGGCATTCCCAAGCTTCCCCGCATCAATCCAGGCACTCTGGTGAACAGTCCACGCCTCTCACCCCTGCTGGACCCACAGAGAAGGGAACAATTGCTGAGCCTGCCGAAACAGGAACTTTGGGACCTTGAAGAGAAGTATGACGTGGATGTGGAACGGCTCTATGGCCGTGATCGCATCGACACCTCGACCCCCGTGCCTCTGGATGCGATGGTGATCCTGAACTGGAGCAGAGAGGAGAGCGCTCCCCTCAAGCTGACCAAGATCGATATCGCGCAACGCAGTGAACTGCTGAATGCGGTGATGAAATCTCCCGGACCTTTCTTTCAGGAGAGTCTCGGTGAGTTTATAAGGGATGATGAAGCGCTTCAGCCTGCGTCCTATCTGGCCCTGTTGAAGAGTGTCCCAATCTATGAGGTGACAGGTAAAATAGACTTTGCCGAATTGAGTGGATTGTGTTTAAAACTGTGGGATTAAACGAATGTATGAGGCGATCAGACTATGGCTAGAGAGTTGATGTTGCTCAGACATGGAAAGTCCGATTGGAGTCAACAGGTGGAGGATTTCAAACGTCCGCTCAAAGATCGTGGCAAACGTGGTGCGCAACGCATGGGAGTGTGGTTGCTGCAACAGCGGTTGCAGCCCGACTATGTCGTCAGTTCTCCCGCGGAGCGCGCTATCGTCACCGCACAGAAGACGATCAAGACCATGGGTGGCGATGCGAAAACCATCCAGGAGGATCGACGCATCTATGCCGCGAATGTGGATGAGTTGTTAAGGGTCCTGGCTGAGGTACCCCCAGAAAGCAAGCGGGTCATGCTGGTGGGACACAATCCGGGTTTGGAATTACTGGCAGAGTATCTGCAGGGTGAACGCATCCCCTTACCCAGCGATGGTAAGTTGATACCCACCTCCACCCTGGTAATGATTGAGATGCCGGATGACTGGAGCGAGCTGAAGAGTGGTGACGGCAACCTGATATCCATCGTGCGTCCATCCGGCATGGATAAGAAGTTTCCCTTTCCTGATGAACATGGCACTGAGATGCGGGATCGACCGGCCTACTATTACAAGCAGTCCTCTGTGATCCCCTACAGGATCAAGGATAGCAAGGTTGAAATCCTGGTGGTGATGTCGAGTAAGCGCAAGCATTGGGTATTGCCGAAAGGGATCAGCGAACCCGCATTGAGCCTGCAGGATTCGGCTGCCAAAGAGGCCCTTGAGGAGGCGGGTATCGAGGGAGAGGTGGCGGAAGAGCCGGTGGGCACCTATACCTATGATAAATGGGGTGCCGAATGCACGGTGAAGGTCTACCCGATGCGGGTGACCCGCGAGTTGCCGGAAAGCGAATGGGAAGAGAATCACCGCGGGCGCGAGTGGCTGTCGCCAAAGCTGGCGATGAGACGGGTCAAACAGGCGGAATTGAAACCGATGATTCAAGTCCTGGCCAAGCAACTGAAAGGTTAGGTTTTTCAAATGGTGATAAATCGTGGCTAGATTGATAGCCGCTTTGTTGCGTCATGGTGAGTATCAACAACTGCCCGATACCCCGAGTGCCCTGCAACCCTTTCCCTTGACCAGGCCGGGCGTGGAACAGGCGGAGCGGTCGGTAACCCTGATCCAGGGTAGCCTCGAGACATTCAAATGGTCGTTGCACCCGGTGATCGACAGCTCACGCCTGCTGCGTGGCTGGCAGACCGCAGATGTGTTGCGCAAGGGATTACAGATCGGCAGTCACGACAGGTTGCAAATCGAATCCTTTGACGTCTTGGCTGAACGGTCGTTGGGTTCAGCTGCCAATCTTACATTGCAACAGATTGATTCGGTGCTCAGGGCAGACCCTCGCTTTACGTCACCGCCTAGGGGTTGGAAGTCTGACAGCCACTATCGGCTGCCGCTGCAGGGGGCGGAATCCCTGATGGATGCGGGTGAACGGGTGGCTGAACATATTGAGCGACGCCTGCTGGAGCTGCAAACGCAAATAGAGGTGGATACCGTGAAGCTGTTCGTGGGTCATGGTGCGGCCTTTCGCCATGCGGCTCACCGCCTGGGTGTATTGCCGTTTGAACGGATCGCGGCAGTGAGTATGTATCATTGCCGGCCGGTTTTTCTCGAACGTCTGCCGGATGGATCCTGGCAGCATCTTACAGGAGACTGGAAAATCCGTTCCGGTGGAGACTCTTTTGACGACTAAAAACAATAACGACGCTAGACCTCACCACAAGTATCTGCCGGTTTACAAGGGTTTGAAATGGCTTGATGTGGATCTGCCCACAAACGGTGAGCCATGGCTCTCGGGTAGGCGGCTATCGGTGGCCAAGGAGCGGGGGCAGCGTAGCTCTGCCGAGCTGTTATTGAGAGAAGTGGTGAAACAGGGTGAGTGGCAGTGGCCGAAACACAAGCACTATTTTTTTTCCGACCTGCACGCCGATGCGGATGCCTTTGTCGCCTCCCTGGTGGCTTCGGGCGGAGTGAGGAAGACAGGTAACGAAGCCTGTGCGTTGAAACTGACATCCCAGGGTAAAGATGCCATTTTCGTGATTGGAGGAGACTGTTTCGATAAAGGTCCCAGCAACTTGAAACTGTTGCAGGTGATACGACAGCTTAGAAAACTGGGTGCTAAAGTGTTACTGCTCGCGGGTAATCACGACCTACGCATTAAGCTGGGGATTGCATCGGTTGGTATGGATCCCGATCCACGCCATGACCATTTTTTTATCCGTATGGGGAGTAAAGTCATACCCATGCTGCGCGAGATCGTGGATGAATACCTGCAGGACAAGAATGCCTTAAAGGGTATACCGCCTACCCGCACCTGCCGCCGCATACTCTACCCACCGAAGCGTTGGTTCACAGAGTTTCCAAAAATGGCGAGCTGGGTAATGCCGGATAAACGCATGGCCAAGGAGCTGAAGCGTCTGCAGGAGAAGATCGATGCCTTTGAGTCGGACTGCAAGTCGGTGGGCCTCAGCTTGCGTCATGTCTACGCCGCAGTGATGAAATGGCAGGAGCTGTTTCTCAAACCCGGTGGTGAATTTGCATGGTTCTTCAAACAGATGAGACTGGTCTATCGCCGGGGTTCATTTCTTTTTGTGCATGCGGGTATGGACGACAGAATGGCGAAACTGATCAAGCGTAAAGGCATCAAGTACCTAAACAAGGAGTTCAGGGAGAGTATCGAGGATGAGATCTTTGAGTTCTACTATGGTCCGATGGCCAATCTGATTCGCACCAAGTACAGGGACGTGGATATGCCGCTTACGCGCAAGGGAATCAAGTTGTTGAACGAGGCGGGGATCTACACCATTGTGCATGGCCATGCCAATCGCCATCACGGACAGCGTATCATGCTGCGTAAAGGGATGATCCATTTTGAATGCGATGCCACGCTGGATCGCCACAGTCGCAAGAAAGAGGGACTCAAGGGGGAGGGTGCCGCTGTAACCATCATCCATCCCAAACGCCTGGTCATGGGAGTCAGTACCGACTATCCCCATATCAAGGTATTTGACCAGAAGTCGTTTACTTAGCTAATCCCTGATCCATTCGGACATAAACAGACGCTTCATCGAAGAACACCGGGAAAATAGAGATGAGACAAGGCAAGAAAAATTTCCGTCATGAGTCTTTGCAGGATAAAGATTCCATTCAGGCACTCATGAAAGCGATCTCGCAAGGGATCGCCAAAGGCAAACTGACCTTGAGCGACGAGGACGGTGAGATGGTTATGCAGCCGGATGGGCTGCTGCAGCTGAAGGTTACCGCCACCCAGGATGAGGAGCGGCATCGCATCAATCTGCGGATTACCTGGCAGGTTGAGGCAGAGCGGCCGAAAAAGAGTAAACACTTGAAGGTGAAAGTGAAGTAGATGGAGGCTTTATCGGCGCAGGCCGTTGCAGCGATAACCAAAGGTTGTGCCGAACATCTGCGCCGACACGGCTATCGCCTGGTTGTGGCGGAGTCCTGTACCGGTGGCTGGCTGGCCAAGATATTGACCGATCTGGCGGGTAGCAGCGATTGGTTCGATCGTGGTTTTGTGACCTACAGCAATCAGGCAAAGCAGACCATGTTGGGGGTCTCTTCCTCCACCCTGCAGCAATACGGCGCCGTCAGCGAAGCCTGTGTCCTGGAGATGACTGAAGGGGCATTGAGGGAGAGCGGCGCCGAGGTCGCCGTGGCGATCAGCGGCATCGCGGGACCCGGCGGCGGCAGTGCGGAAAAACCGGTGGGAAGCGTCTACTTTGCCTGGCAGATCAAGGGAGATGAGGGGATAACAGGTCGGCAATCTTTCCCTGGTGATCGCAACCAGGTGCGGTGGCAGGCGGTTGTTCATGCCTTGCAAGAACTTGAGCGTTTATTGAGTGAGTGATCGATTGAGGACGCCGGGATCATGAGTGGTCAGCGTTATTTCTTTGCCCTGTGGCCAGATGAGGCGGTACGTGATCAGCTCGATCTGTTGGCCCGCACTTCGCAGCCTGGAGAAGGGCGTCGGCATGCCGCCGATGATCTGCATATGACAGTGGTCTTTCTCGGACAAATAGCGCCATCTCAAAGGCGTTGCATGGAAGATATTGCCGATACCGTCAGGGTGCCGACCTTTCAGTTGTCCATCGACCATACCGGTTACTGGTCGAGACCAAGGATCCTCTGGGCTTCACCAGGAGAGACCCCGCAAGCACTTAGTC
>NATW01000061.1 GCA_003094555.1 gamma proteobacterium symbiont of Ctena orbiculata | reverse complement strand
CTTGAGTCTTATGGTGGTATTGCCAGCACCCTCAATAACAGCATTTAATTTGCTGTCTGACTCAGTGATATAGATCTTATTTTCCACCTCCTCATCAGCGTTGGCGCATAGAGGTGTGACAAACCAAATAAAGGTTAAAACAAGCAGGAAAAACCGACGAATAAATAGCATATACCCCATCCCTGATTCTCCCAATTTCAGACTACCTTTTAGCCATCGTTATAGTGTGAGTAACAGCCACCCATACTGCATTCAGTGACACACGATCTATATATCGTTCTGAGTCTACTAACCAGCCTTAGAACCAATCCAGATAGCACCAGCATGTCCATGTAGTGAAAAAGGAGACCTTGTTTACCCAAAGTTGTTTCGTTTTCGCACACTGACTAGAAACTATTTTAAAAAGCATGTTTAGAAAAGATCTCCATTACTTGACTTGGGTCAAAATTCAACACTGTCCAGACCAGCCCCTTGGTTCACTCGCCACCCCTGGGGCCAAACCGAGTGCTTTCTGCTAAACTGCATGGTTTTGAGTCAGCCAGCGTGAGGATATCGGGAGTCAATGAGCGCCAAGCGATATGATGTAATTGTGATCGGCAGCGGTCCCGGTGGCGAGGGTACCGCCATGAAGCTGGTTAAATCGGGCAAGCGGGTGGCGATCATCGAGGCCTTCGATAAGGTCGGCGGCGGTTGTACCCACTGGGGCACCATCCCCTCCAAGGCGCTGCGGCACAATATCCAGATGTTGCGGGACTTCCGGCGCAGCCCCCTGTTTCAACACACCCAGGATCAGATTCAGGTTGAGTATTCTGATTTGATTCAGGCCGCCGGCAGGGTGATCAACGAGCAGGTGCGCAGTCGGCTGCGCCACTATGCCCGCAACCGGGTGGATGTGATCCATGGACGTGCCCGTTTCAGCGGCCCCAATCTGGTTGAGGTGGTACAGGAAGGTGGCGGTATCGAAGAGATCGAGGCGGAGCATTTTGTCATCGCCACCGGTTCGCGGCCCTATCACCCTGATGATGTTGACTTCAGCCATCCGAACGTACTCGACAGCGACTCGGTACTCCGTCTCGACCGCACTCCCGACTCGATCACCATCTACGGCGCCGGGGTAATCGGCTGTGAGTACGCCTCCATCTTCAGCAATCTCGATGTGAAGGTGAACCTGGTCAACACCCGCGACCGCCTGCTCTCGTTTCTGGATGATGAGATCACCGATGCCCTGAGCTACCACATGCGTAATCAAGGAACGGTGATCCGCCACGATGAGGAGTATGAGCGGGTGGAGGCCCAGGATGACGGGGTGGTGCTACATTGCAAATCGGGTAAAAAATTCAAGACCGATGTGTTGTTGTGGGCCAACGGTCGCAGCGGTAACACCGAGGCCATGGGACTGGACGAGATCGGTGTCTCTGTCAATCATCGAGGTCAGATCGAGATTGACAAGACCTACGCCACCTCTCAGCCCCATATCTATGCCGTGGGCGATGTGGTCGGCCCCCCTGCCCTGGCCAGCGCCAGTTACGATCAGGGCCGCTTCGTCGGCGCCCAAATCGCCACCGGCAGTGCCGACTGGCAACTCATCGATGACTTTCCCGCGGGGATCTACACCCTGCCGGAAATCAGCTCAATCGGCCGCACCGAGCGGGAACTGACTGCGCAAAAGGTCCCCTATGAGGTGGGTCATGCCAGCTTCCGCACCATTGCCCGGGCACAGATCACCGGTCACGAAGTGGGTATGCTGAAACTGCTGTTCCACCGCGAGACCCTGGAGATCCTTGGTATCCACTGCTTCGGTGAAGGGGCGTCCGAGATCGTCCACATCGGACAGGCCATCATGGCCCAGCCGGGAGAGGCCAACAGCCTGCTCTATTTCGCAGAACACACCTTCAACTATCCAACCATGGCAGAGGCCTACCGGGTCGCGGCGCTGAATGGACTGAATCGGATCTTTTGATCATTTAATAGTCCGCAAATGAACGCAAATCTATTGAAAACGTCGGGCAACTTTTAGGGTGGGGCCCTGCCCCACCAGCACAGGGATGTGCTGTCGGGGCGGCGGAGAAAGAAGAGCACCGGACGCTGGTGGTGTTAGATGGTATGGCAAGTCGCACCCTACATCATTTGCGATTATTTGCGGACTGTTTTTTCAACCACCCTTGAACTCAGGTTTGCGCTTTTCCAGAAAGGCCGCCATGCCCTCCTTCTGGTCGTCCGAGGAGAAGCAGAGACCGAAGGACTGGCTCTCGATCTGACAGGCACTGTCCAGGTCGAGGCCCTGGCCCCTGACGATGGCCTGTTTGCTCAAACGAACCGCCAAGGGACCTTTTTGGAGAATCTGCTCAGCCATGGCAAGGGCCTCCTGCATCAGCCGATCCTGGGGATAGACATGGTTGACCAGCCCCCAGGCCAGGGCCTCGTCCGCCTTGACATGACGACCGCTGACAATCATCTCTATCGCCCTGGCGGGACCGATGAGCCTCGTGAGTCTCTGGGTGCCACCGAATCCCGGAGTAATCCCCAGGTTCACCTCCGGCTGGCCGAACACCGCATTTTCCGAGGCGATGATCCAATCGCAGGCAATGGCCAGTTCGCAACCGCCACCAAGACAGTAACCGTTGACGACGGCGATCACCGGAATTGGCAACAGCTCGAGGCGGCGAAACAGATTTATGGCGGTCTGGGAAAACCCCATCCCCTCCACCGGGGACATATCCTGCATCTCACTGATATCGGCTCCAGCGACAAATGCCTTCTCCCCCGCGCCGGTGATCAACAGCACCCGTGCCTCAATATCGTCCGCGACAACCTCCAGTGCAAGGGCAAACTCATTGAAGATTTCTGAGTTTAGGGCATTCAGGCTGGCGGGCCTGTTCAGGGTCAGCAGATAGGTGCCCGGTTCGATCAACTCGAGATTAAGGGTTGTATAGGTTTGAGGATTCATTTTAGAGCCTGTGGTTGGTCGATTCGTTGCACTCGCCTGGAAGGATAGGGTGATTTTCAGCTCATCCATTCCAGGGTAAGCGGATGGTTAGTGTGTAGGGTTGAGGAAGAATAAGGACAGTATCGCTTATGCTGGCGATGTATAATACTACAACAAACAAAAGCCGCATCCGTATAACGGATGCGGCTTATTTAATGATTAAACCTTGAAACGCTCCACCAAACCCTTCAACTGCTCCGCCAGTTTGGCAAGGTCATCGCTTGCCGCAGAGGTCTGCTGGGCACCGGTCGCCGACTGCTCCGCCACCTCGTTGATACTGACGATGCTGCGGTTGATCTCTTCGGTAACCGAACTCTGCTCCTCGGCGGCACTGGCGATCTGGGTGTTCATACCGGCGATCTGCTCCACCGCGGTGTTGATGGTTTGTAGCGCTTCGCCGGCAGCCGCGGCCTGCTCCACACCAACCTGGGTCATCTCCTTACCTTCCTCCATCACCTTCACCGCGTTGTTGGCCCCGGCCTGAAGCCTGCTGATCATCTCTTCGATCTCCTGGGTCGACTCCTGGGTGCGTCCCGCCAGGGTACGGACCTCATCCGCCACCACGGCAAAGCCACGTCCCTGCTCACCGGCACGGGCTGCCTCGATCGCCGCATTGAGAGCCAACAGATTGGTCTGCTCGGCGATACTCTTGATCACATCGAGCACCGAACCGATATTCATACTCTCGGATTCAAGCTGCTGGATCACGCCAGCGGCCTCTTCCACCTCTTTGGCCAACTCACCGATGGCATCGATCACCTTGTCGATCACCTGTTTGCCCTGATGAAAGGTATTATCCGCATCCCGTGCCGCCTCGGCCGCCTCGACAGCGTTACGCGCCACCTCCTGCACCGTAGCACTCATCTGATTCATCGCCGTAGCGACCTGGCTGGTCTCGGAAAGTTGTTGACTGATTCCGGCGTTGGTCTGGGTTGTTACGGTCGATGTCTCCTCAGCCGCGGATGCGAGTTGAGTCACCGAATCCTTCACTTCATTGATAGCATCATGAAATTTGTCTGCCATCTTGTTGAATGCAACAGCAATATGTCCAAGCTCATCCTTGTTCTGATAACTCACACGCGCCCCCAGGTCGCCATCTGCCAGCTGTTTTGCAGTTGCTTCAATCTGACTGACACCTTGGGAAATAGTGGTGATAATGAGATAGGCAAGCACCAGGCTTAGCAGCGCACCAGCGGTCAAACAGACAGTCACCCAGGTGATCATGGAGTGGTAGGCCTCGTCCGTATTGGTGTAAAACATCGCAGCTTCTTCTTCCTGGATCTTTGACAGGGAGCCAATGGTCTCTTTCATCTCCTTGAGCACGGGATTAACCATGTTCAATACCAGGTTATTGGCTTCATGATAACTACCCGCCTTGAGGTGCGCTTCGATCTTCTCCACTGCCTGTTTTTCAAACTTCTCCAGTTCGGCCTGAAAGATGCCAGCCAAGCGTTTTTCCTCCCCATCCAGCTGAGAAGCCATAAACTCCGCCCAGTGTTCGTCGATGATTTCGATATTGTGGTCGATATTCTGAATATGCATATCCACTTCATGGTTATGCATCGACGCGAAAGGTGATTCAGGGTCGTGCTGCAATGAGAGCAGGATCTGGGACCGACTCTCCTCGGCCGCTTCCAGGATTACCGCCAGCGCATGCATGTGCGCCATGTCCTTGTGGTAGAGCTCATCAATGGCGTGGTCTGCGTTACGCATGCCATTCAGGCCCATCAGGCCAACCAAGAGCGCCACTAAAAGCATCAGGCCAACAAGGACATAGAGGCGTAATTTTATGGGGAGATTGTGAAGAAATGACATTCTGACCACCTAAAGCGAAATTGTGAAATCAACTGATTTGCTCATGACGCAGACAGTCACTTCACTGTGATCAAATCCCCCTACCTGGAGTCCGACATGTAGTCTGCCGGCGCAGAGGCAAATTAAATGTTACATGTCTGTTGTCGACTCAAAGTGTCAAATCTTTAATTTGTTATCAATTCCCCAGAGGTTTTTCCGGTGCTCCCCAGGAGGTTCGCTTTGGATGATTTCATTCTTCTGTCATCTCGACTCGTTAGAGTATAAAAGATGAACAACCTACCCATATATTCCAACTGGGGATACAAGGTCTTCGACCGCCGCCGCGACGAGGTGGAACCGCTTCTGTTACAAGCGCTTGAAGATGGGCGCGCACTGGAAGTGGGCCTCTACTTCCATGATCCTGCTACCCACGACTGTCTCAACTCCCTGTTGCCTGAGAGTGGTTGCCTGCTGAATACCCACCTGGATCACCGTCGGCTGAACATCTTTGCCCTTGACGACAGCGACCTGGTAGGGCAACTGCGTCGTCAGATCGAAAACTCGCTCCAGTGGGGCGCCAGCTACTGCATCAATCACCTCTCAGCCTTTACCCTGACGCGGAGACCTGAATACCAGGAGGCGCTGGAACAAAAGCTGATAATGCATCTACGCCTCCTCAACGGCCTCAGCAGAGAGTACCGGTTTCCGGTCCATATCGAGAACACCTATCACGACATCGATCTCTACCGACGGATATTCCTGGCAATCAATCGTGAGCAACTTGATCAGCTGCATTTTTGTTTCGATTTTGGGCACGCCAAGGTCTGGTCACTAAGGCCCTTGCACGCCTGGTTCGATTTTCTCACTCAACTCGAACACAGGGGCAAGCGGCTCCATTTCCATCTGCATACCAACCGCGGACTCTCTGATGAACACCTGTCATTTCTTGAGGCGGAATGGATGGAGCTTTGCAACATAGATGAATACACCGCGCCCTGGAACAGCTTTGAAGCCCTGGCAATCATTGAGCAGCGTTTTCCTGACTCACGCAAGGTGATGGAGGTTAATCCTGGTGAGGCTCGCGAGAATCTACAACGGGTGATCGAGGAGATCGACCGTATCGGTCAACGAAACATAAGAGTGAGTGCCTGAGATGTTGTGAAGATGATCACACTATTGAATCTTAACTGACTCGTTCTCCACACCTACCCCAGCGCCACATCTGCGGGCTCGTGCGAATATTCCCTGTAAAACCGACACATCTGGGATATTCCTCAATATAGACCGCAATGATTGGCTATCCAGCGCCTTGACTCGCTTGATAATTCCGTCTCACCCCAGTCCCAGCAGCCTTTATACTGCTTAAAACGCCGCATATGTTTTCCATCCCTATTAAAATTATCCTCAGGCATGGTCTTTTCAAGCATCTGCACTATGACGTAGACTCACAGGTTGGCAGAATGATGGAACATTCTTGGAAATCCAGCGAAATGTATGAGTCTTTTTTTGGCTTCAAAGATACACCCTTCAGATTGAGTGCGGACGAGAAGTTCCGCTATGCCCATAATAATTACCTGCGTGCCTCCGCTCATCTAGCCTATGCCCTGCAACAGGGTGAAGGTTTTGTGATGATAACCGGACAGCCTGGTTCCGGTAAGACAACATTGATCAGAGATGTCATATCGGAACTCGATAAAGCCAAATACCACTGCCTCAACCTTGTAACCAGCCAACTGCATGCGGAAGAACTCCTGAGAAAGGTAGCGCTCGAGTTTGGACTACCTGCCGAGACTTACAATAAGGCAACACTCCTCACCAATATCAACAAATACCTCTCCGATTTGCACGAGCAGGGAAAACGCTCGGTGCTGTTTCTCGATGAGGCTCAAAACCTCTCTGTAAACGGGTTAGAGGAGTTACGACTGCTTTCCAACCTGCAAAAGGGGAAGTACTCCCTATTGCAAATAGTACTGGTCGGCCATGATGAGTTGCGGCGACTCTTACTCGGCCCTGACATGGAACATATCCAACAGAGACTCATTGCGAATTGCCAGATCGAGCCGCTGACACAAGAACAGACCAGAGAGTATATTACCCATCGAATGAAACTCGTTGACTGGCAGGATGATCCCAAGATCGAGGATGAGATTTTCCGGCTCTTCCACCTAGCGGCGCAAGGTGTACCGAGAAACATCAACCACTTGATGAGTCATTTATTACTCTTTGCCTATCTTGAAGAAAAACATCAACTGATCGACGAAGATGCATTGACGGTCATAGAGGAATTGATTGATCAAGAGCGCATTACTCTGGCCGGCGAGGAGAGTTTCCAAAACTTTGTTAGTAAATATCATGAACAAAAACAGCAGGTATTGAGCCATGCAGTTGGCCATCAAGCGACTGTTGCGATACCCACCCATGAAGGCAAGCATTGGGATCAGGGACAACTGGCAGATTACAATAACCATCCCCGTACAATCAGTGAAAAACCAACTCCAGCCAACGATCTAGCTCCACCCGACAGCGATACCAAGCTTGAATCACCCGATTCCGAGTGGTTTCTATGGCGAGATGAAGACCCAGTTGACATTGACACCGACATCACTGCATTTGTAGAGGATGATACATCAGACATCGACCATCTTCCTAATGATGAAGCAACGATAGAATCTACCAAACAGGATAACGAACCGGCACTTACGCTTCCCAATGCCGACGAGATCTGGCATGGCTCAATGGAGTCAGTAGATATGACATCCTTCTTTCCTGACAATCAGCGGGAAAGATCTTCCTTCTCTCCTGAAGAAACCATCTATCAATCACCCACCCATTCGGATAATAGTCAAGTTACGGAGGATCGTGATCACCGATGGGGTGGAGTATGGTTTATGTCCAGCGAAAAGCGGTCGATGCAATCTGGCTGGAATCATAATCGTAATGCTTCCACGACAACCACAAACAGACTCCCGCCTGCTTCAGTACTGAATACTACACACAATATCAATGTCGATGAGAACCTTCGAATACCTTCAGTATTGGTTGATGACTGTCCCGAAATCATCTTAACCCGCAGTGAAGGCTCTGATCATCCTCAACAAACAACAATCAAGAAAAAAACCTTACGTAAATCAATCATGCATGTAATCATTTGGGTCACCGTCGGTTTGATTGCAATGCTCATGATGAGACAAATTCCCGATCAATTAAAAGCATTTTTACATGACCAGGTGCCACAGTTAATCAGTCCACAAAATGGAACACAGGATAGCCCACCCGAATTGGCGCCCAAGAAAGACCCAGCCTCAGATCTATCCAAGGAGTCGTTGACAGCAGTTAATGAAAAGTCAAATATGGAGACTTCCCCTCTACCCCCACAAAAAGAAACGGTTGAAGCTAAGAAGCAGAAAGATGAAATCGAGGCCAATGATACATTAGTCACTGAGGAATCATCATTGCAAGTGGGACAATCAGATGTCAGTTCGTACGAGAATATTGAACTGGCCACCCGCTACATAGTCTATTTCGACTTCAATAAATCCGCCATACCATCTGAATATCAACCTCTGCTGAAATCGATCCGCGACAAAATGCTGCTTGAGACGAGCAGCTTCCTGAAAATCACCGGTTATGCTGACTCTCAAGGTAATGGAAACTACAACTACCGCCTCTCATTAAAGCGAGCGGAGGCCGTAAAAAAGTATTTCACACTGCGCGGCATTGCTGATGACCGGTTTCAAGTGACGGCAGTCGGGTCAGTCCAAACTGGCTCGTCATGGTTGGAGAGCATCGACGCCAGAAAGGTGGTGAGGCGAGTTGAAGTAATACTTTTCCCAACACAATAAGAGAAGACTGGCGATAGTCATATTGACACGTCAATTAAAGCAACAATCGTCAAAACACAGGCTTGTCGCCGCATAAATCTAGTATTCGATACGCTAAAAGCACAGGTCTAACGTTTAATTTTGCGCAGTGTTCTCTCTGTCCAGAAACTATTTTTGCGATTGCTGTTTATCTCTACCACTTTGCGTGGTATTACGGCCAAGCTCTCCAGGCCTGTTCTGAGATCGATACCATACCAATACTTCCAGAACAATGCTCTCGGGTCACCCTCCCCTTCTGTATTTACCAGTCCCCAATCCCTGTCGATAATCTTGATCAGTCTATTATTCTTATAATAGAGAGTCCGATAATCGGCAAAGCTATTTGTATCCACATAACTGATCCGATAATCGTACCACCAATTCTTAAATTTAGTTGTACTCTTAAGCCCAAAGACTTCTCGGTCAAGTTGACGACAGCTGCGCTCTGGTACACGCTCAGTATAACGAAATAATTTTCCTTCCAGCTCATCCATCATACCTAGGCAGGTGCGCATCTTTTTCCTGCCCAACAGCTCATGTGTTTCATCCTCAGGCTTACGCAGTGTCACATCACCAAAGGTAAAGACACTGCCACCCCAGGCATCTTCCTGACGCGGCTGGGCGAAGCGTCTGATCTTGCGCAATCTGGGGAGCCATACCATATAATCCTTGCTCTTCTTTTCATTCTTGTATTCAGTGACCAGCATGCCAGTACCACGCAGATTTCCTGAGTGGAAGATCGCCAGATCGCGGGAGCGGATGGCATCATCCTGGTCATAATTATTGTTCAGATGGCGCTCCACTGCGATGCTTATTGGGCTGCCATTTTCTGCCTTATTTACCAGTACACTAAGGGTACGACCACGGCGCTTGATGGAAAAGTTAGAAAAGGCATAGAAGTGATTGGCGAAATAGACCTGCTTGGCAATAGCTTCCGCATCCAGTTCTGCATCGGCCGCCGGATAAGCAAGGTTTCTATCCACATCCGCTTGGGTTTGAACCGAATACCATCCGAGAAACAGGAATACAAACACTCTGATATTCAAAGAGAGATTGTTTTTTGTCATACTCCGCTCCATAACTTATTCAAGCTGTTTATCTCACCCAGGGACTTACCTTTTCACTTCACGGGTATATTTGAAGATATCCTGCTTGACGCGTTCCAGGTCTCCTGTTGCCAGATAGTCCTTAAGTAATCGCTCCTTGTATTCGCCGGGTAGCTTCTTATAGAAAATATAACTACCGGGAGACTTGTTCTGTAAATGATCTGAAAAGCCATTCAAATCCATCAGCTTGGTTGATTCACTATCTGCACTGCCCAACCAGCTGGAGTCGGCAGGCGGATTGAACTCATTGGTGGTGAATTCTGCTACATCAGCCTCGACGGCATCTATGTAACCAGCATCGATACCGAAGGCCGTACCTGATTGGCAAAGAAAAGTCGATAGGCAGCAGGAAAGTGCTATGCGCATCCGAATCGATCCAAAATACATGGAAACACTCCTAAAAATGGTCACTGTATATTTTAAACATCGTTTTTTATTTTTTTTGCTATGGAGTTCCGAGTTTGCTCAAACTGAACCCACCATCCGGTGCTGGCATCAACCACTGAAAACAGGCCTTAGTCGAAATGTTAACAAACCAGATATTTTGCACTCATTCACATAATTAGCGAGTATCGTAGTTCAGTTTACGCATACCGTGCTATAAGGAATTAAATGATTATACTAAGGTATGCGGCTGAATGGATTCAGGAATAATGTTGCAACAGTTATCTCTTATCTTGCAGTCATCTTCAAAGATCACTGTTGGGCCAGAGCATCGAAAAGCAAAATTAAGTCCCCTCAAATATGGTCCTGTCGTAGGACGCGGTCTCTACTTTTTCATGGCACTCCTCAATTCCAAAGATATCTATCGTATGGAGCGGGATACGCTATCTCAATTCAAGAGCTTAATCAGGACTCACCCGGAAGCCATTCCTAGTGTCTTATGGCCCTATCAATGCTCGAGTTGGAATATATCGTCAAGAGTCAACCATCTCTATAACCACTTCGTAACCCTATCCGAGCTCAAGTATGAGATTGATTGCAAAGCAAACCGTCAATATGTCCTCGTAGATGGACACCAAGTATACCCCAGACTTCGCATAGTAATTGACAAAAACGACCTGTTCATGAGGGAGGGCATGATCACCCTTAATCTATTTATCGGTCATGATCGGGTCTTCACGATAGCCTTCTCGTTTCACAAAAACAAACAGGGACAAGTCTGCGCCATCATTGGTGCCATACAAGGTCGGCGTATGCAGGGTATCACAGACCTCTACCGGGAGATGACAAAAAAAACCTATGGCATCAGGCCGCGGGACCTGATGATTGAGGTTTTTCAGATACTGTGCCGATTGTCTGGAGTGAATAGAATATATGCCGTGTCTGAATCC
This sequence comes from gamma proteobacterium symbiont of Ctena orbiculata, assembly GCA_003094555.1. Lineage (GTDB taxonomy): Bacteria > Pseudomonadota > Gammaproteobacteria > Chromatiales > Chromatiaceae > Thiodiazotropha. The sequence continues at coordinate 588 of NATW01000061.1, read as the reverse complement.
CATAGGCAGCATAGACATCCCTTTTACTGTTTGAAAGACAAAATGAGTGAACCGAGTGTTAACTATGATGAAGTCTGGTCTGATCGCAGCGGCGTCCGCTGTAATGATGCCTTTTTTGAACTTCCCTTAAAACCACCAAGAAAACCTTTGAGCAACATCGTCTCAAAGAAACGATCCATGTATCGAAACCGCTACTCCTTACTTCAGAGGCTTGAAAAGGAGATAGGAAGCGGCCTGATAATGCTCGGATCCCGGATACGAGATAATGAGCAACACTGCTCTACGGCCCCGTCGCAAGGGTTAGTTAATCACCGTCACATAAACCGGACAGACAGCGCCATTTCGCAAAACCCCACATAATCCCGTTTGTCAACGGCATTGGTAATAATAACAATTTCACATTCCTGCCCTTGATGGGATTTTAAATCTTGCTATAAAGACAAGGGTGGATAAAAATTTCATGTTTCTATGGATTCGTTAGAAATATGGAACATCCCGATGCAGATGCTGACCGGCTGGTGAAAAGCCTCCGATTGTCCTTCAAAGCCTTTCAAGCCACCGGTCAGCGTCTGCGCCCAAACAGCACAA
>NATW01000060.1 GCA_003094555.1 gamma proteobacterium symbiont of Ctena orbiculata | reverse complement strand
ATGATTGCGTACCTTGTCATGATGAGGTAACAGGCTTTTAATAAATCTCTTGGGCATGAGTCACTGAAATTATCTGCGCAGACCGCTGATGCTGATCTTTTAGTGAAGTACCTGAATTGGCATCAATACTGAAGCATGTTTAAGCATAGTACAACTTGGATCAATGGAATTACCGGCTATGCACTAGAGACTATCGACAGGGATTGTCATGAATTTAGTTCTGATCAGTTTTGTGGTCGGTGTAACACTTTTTCATCAGCTTCAGGTTCTACCTGCCAGTTGGTGGGCTGTTGCACTCATACCACTCTCCTTTTTCTGGCGTGAGCGTCGATTACGACCTCTGATAGCGCTTCTGCTTGGTGGCGGATGGTCGCTTTTGAACGCGACCCATCAGCTGCAGCATAGACTTCCTGCCGATTTCGAGGGCGCCGATTTACTCCTGGAAGCCGTCATCACTTCCCTACCGAAACGTCAGGGGCGATTGACCAGCTTTCAAGTGGAGGTGAATCAGCTGCAAGACAGTCAAGGCAATCCGCTGGCCCTGTCGCGTCTGCAACTCAGCTGGTATGGCCCTGGAGAGACGCTGCGTGTGGGAGATGCCTGGCGTTTGAAAGTAAGACTGAAAAGGCCCAGGGGGACACATAACCCGGCAGGGGCTGACCAGGAACGCTGGATGTACAGCCAAGGCATACAGGCCAAGGGGTATGTCAGAAAGTGGCATGGTAACAAGATCCTGGAAAGCAGGGCATGGCACGCATGGGTCGACAGGTTGCGCCAGGCGATAGCCTGGCAACTGGACCAGGTGGTACATCAAACGAGTGCAGTGTCCCTGATAAAGGCCTTGGCGATTGGCGATAAACGGGGCTTTGGCACGCCAGAGTGGCGTGTATTCAATGTCACCGGCACCAACCATCTGGTGGCCATATCGGGTCTCCACATCGGCATCGTTGCAGGTTGGTTGCTATTCGTCAGCCAATGGTTCTGGCGCCGTAGTGAGCGCCTGACTCTTAGGGTTCCAGCGCTCAAGGCAGGTTCGGTCATGGCGTTACTTGGGGCGCTCGTCTACGCTGCGCTGGCGGGATTTTCGCTCCCAACCCAGCGGGCACTGCTGATGCTGCTCACAACCCTCGGCAGCCTTATACTTGGACAACGGATTCAACCGGGGCGAAGTCTGTTGTTGGCTATGTTTCTGGTGGTTTTGTGGGATCCCCTAGCTACATTATCGGCTGGTTTTTGGCTCTCATTCGGTGCAGTAGCCGTTATACTGTTCTGCGTAGACGGGCGCATCTCATCCTGGACAGGGTGGCGGCAGATGCTCCGCGTACAGTGGTTTGTCACCCTCGGGCTGGTCCCGGTTCTGTTGCTGTTTTTTGGCCAGGCGTCACTGATTTCACTGCTTGTGAATTTGATTATGGTGCCCTGGTTTACCCTGATTCTGGTTCCCATGGTGCTGTTTGGTCTACCGCTGCTGACGCTGCCGCTGGTATCAGGTTGGTGGTTCAGCCTGCTCGGCTGGCTGACCCTTCATACCTATCAATTGCTGGTCTGGTTTTCCACCCTCCCTTACGCAGTCTTCACCCTGCCTGACGCTGCGCTTTGGTTTTGGATTGTGGCGATTCTCGGTTTTTTGCTATTCATCTTACCTGCAGGCATACCGGGCCGGGGCTTGGGAATATGGCTGATCGCTCCCCTGTTTTTGCTGAAACCGGCTCGTCCTGCACATGCTGAGCTTTGGATTACCCTATTTGATGTCGGTCAGGGTCTGGCCTGCGTCATCGAAACCAAGGATCATCTTATGGTCTATGATACAGGCCCTGCGTATAGCTCCGGATTCAATACGGCTGATTCGGTGCTGATCCCTTATTTGCGCTCGAGAGGATACACCTCCATCGACCGGTTGGTGCTGAGTAATGGTGATAGTGACCACGCAGGTGGCTATAGCGCACTCAAACAAGCCATCATGGTTGATGATATCCTGGCGGGAGAACCCGAACGCTTGCAGCAGGCAAGGGCCTGCCAAGCAGGAGAGGGCTGGCATTGGAACGGTGTTTCATTCGCCATTTTGCACCCAAGTGGGCATGAAAGATTCAATCACGCGAACGATCGCTCATGTGTGGTACAGGTTGCTGTCGGAGAGTGGCGCATACTTCTGCCGGGTGATATCGAGTCCCGGGGGGAGGGGGCTTTGTTGGCACGCTATGTCAAGGATCTTCGGTCAGACATCGTGGTTGCGCCGCACCATGGTTCGGCCACATCCTCCACACTGCCGTTCGTGAATGCGGTGGATCCTGACTGGGTACTTGTCTCGAGCGGATATAGAAACAGCTATGGTTTCCCAAAACATGAAGTGGTGCAGCGTTGGCAGCGACAGGGTGCAGTTTTGCTGAACACGGCCGAAACAGGGGCGATACAGTTTCGCATCAACAGGGGGGAGACAGATTTATCGCCTCGCCTCTATCGCGAGCTCAACAGTCGCTATTGGAGCGACTGAGTGCTTGAGAGAGACATTGCTGATTGCCGCAGTTCAATGTGGTTGCAAGTTTGCTACTGTCTGTTTCAGATTGCACTCCTCATCAAGTATGATATGCGGCAGGAAATCTTCACTTCATGAAAGAATATAGGACGCAGATAAGGTGCTAGAACTGGTAAAGTCAGGCGGATGGCTCATGCTGCCCATCATTGCATGTTCCATTGTCGCGTTGGGGATCGTCATAGAGAGGTTGCGGTCACTGCAGAGGAAACGGGTCATGCCCGAATACCTGATGAGGCAGATTCTGCAACTGCACAAAGACGACAAGCTCAAATTGGCGGATCTCGAAAAACTGAAAAGCAGTTCTCCCCTGGGGAGGATTCTGGCTGCTGGCCTGGTCAACCGGGATCACAATAAAGAGGTGATGAAAGAGGCCATTGAAGAGGTAGGACGGCAGGTGGTGCATGACCTTGAACGCTATCTCAATACCCTTGGAACCATTGCCTCTATCTCGCCGTTGCTCGGTCTGCTGGGTACCGTAATAGGCATGATCAAGGTGTTCAGTGTCATCGTGACTGCCGGGGTGGGTGATCCAGGGGTGCTGGCGGGTGGTATTTCAGAGGCATTGATCACCACCGCTGCCGGTCTCTCGGTAGCGATTCCGAGTTTGATGTTTCACCGCTATTTCAGTGGCCTTATCGATCGGCTCGTGATCGGTATGGAAGAGCAGGCACTTAAGCTGGTCGAGGTGATCCACGGGGAGCGGGAGCTGAGATGAACCTGCGTCCGTCGCCACGCAAGTCCCCTGAGGTCGATATTACACCACTCATCGATGTGGTCTTTTTACTCCTCATTTTTTTCATGGTCTCCACGACTTTCGAGCGTGAGAGCCAGATCATGATCGAACTCCCGGAGGCAACGGGGGAAGAGGTCGAACACCAAAAAGATGAGCTGGATATCACGATCAACATATCCGGTACCTTTTTTGTCAACCAGCGTGAAGTCGTGAATACGGAAATCGAGACCCTCAAGCAGGCGATCAGGAATGCCGTTGGCGAACGGCAGAATCTGCCCGTCATCATCAATGCGGATGCCCGAAGCCCGCATCAAGCAGTGATGACGGCAATGGATGCGGCAAGTCAGTTGGGATTGACGAAGATGACATTTTCCGCCCATCGTCCTGTCACCGAGTGAGGAAGGCCGGCACTTGAACGCGATTCAGGCATCCTGGCGTGGCTGGAGTGGCCTGACCCTGGTATTGCTACCCCTGACTGGATTGTTCTGCCTCGTTAGCGCTATCCGTCGATTGTTGTTCCGTCTAGGTCTGTTGCGTGTAGTCACTCTCGACGTGCCGGTTATCGTGGTCGGCAACATTAGCGTGGGGGGGACGGGTAAGACGCCACTGGTCATATGGTTGGCCGAAAAGTCACAACAGTGGGGATTCAAGCCGGGTATAGTCACCCGGGGATATGGCGGAAAATCGGATCGATGGCCCTGTGAAGTTGAACAGCAGACAACTGCCGCGCAGGTGGGCGACGAGGCTGTGCTGCTCAGGCGGCGAACCGGCTGTCCGGTCTACGCAGGGCCCGACAGATCCACAGCGGCGCGACAGCTGTTGGCTGATCATGAATGCGACCTGATCATCTCCGACGATGGTTTACAACACTATGCAATGGGGAGGGATGTGGAGATTGCGGTCATTGATGGTAATCGCCGATTTGGTAATGGTCTCTGTCTTCCGGCAGGACCCTTGCGTGAAAGGAGAGGGCGACTTGCTGAAGTTGACCTGATCATCGTCAATGGGGCAGCGAGGGTTGGGGAGTACGGCATGCAGCTCAAGCCCGCGGAAGCAGTCGCATTGGATGGCCGGGGAGAAACGAAAAAGTTGACCGGATTCATACCGGACCGGGTGCACGGGGTTGCTGGAATTGGCCACCCGGATCGGTTTTTCAACATGCTGGAAGGACTTGGATTGAATCTTGAGCGACACCCCTTTTCCGACCATCACATATTTTCCAACGAAGATTTACAACCATTTTCAAACCAGACGGTTCTCATGACAGAGAAAGATGCGGTAAAGTGCGAGCAGTTCGCACAACCAAGTCACTGGTACGTGCCTACCACGGCTGAGGTGGATGATGGTTTTGAAAACGCACTGATGACACTGATAAATAGGCTGAAAGATGGACAGAAAACTGCTTGATATTCTGGTTTGCCCGCTATGCAAGGGGAAGCTGACCTACAGAAAAAAAGCTGGCGAGCTCATCTGTGCCGTGGACCGGATGGCATTTCCGATCCGGGATGATATTCCGGTAATGTTGGAGGAGGAGGCCAGAAAACTCGCTGCAGACGAAGAGATTAACCCAGAGGGCGATAATTGATGCAGTTCAAGGTGGTCATTCCGGCACGCTACGCCTCGGTTCGGCTACCCGGCAAACCCCTGTTGCAGCTGGCGGGTAAGCCGATGATACAGCATGTTTATGAGCGGGCGATTGAAAGTGGTGCCAGTGAGGTTGTGATTGCCACGGACGACCAGCGAATTGCTGATGCATGTGGTGACTTTTCCGCTGACGTCTGTATGACGGCTGGTCACCATCGCAGTGGATCGGACAGGATTGCCGAGGTGGTGTCGCTACGTAACTGGTCTGATGATGAAATAATCGTCAATCTGCAGGGTGATGAGCCTTGTATGCCGGCTGAATTGTTGATTCAGGTGGCTAAGGACATGGATAGCCATGAGGCAGCTGCCGTGACGACACTATCTGCCAGCATCACTGAACGGGGTGAACTGTTCGACCCTCATCTGGTCAAGGTTGTCACCGACGAGCTAGGGTATGCGCTCTATTTCAGTCGTGCACCGATTCCCTGGCACAGAGATGAGTTTATCAACAGCGATTCACCCCTCCCCAGGGATATCGGATTTGCCCGTCATATCGGCCTCTACGCCTATCGATCAGGCTATCTTGCCCGGTTCGTCACCCTGGATCGGTCCCCCATAGAGCGAGCGGAGTCGCTGGAACAATTGAGGGTCCTGTGGCATGGCGACAAAATTCATGTCAGCGAGGCATTGATTGAACCTGGCCATGGTATCGATACCCGAGACGATCTAACCCGGGTCGCCGAACTATTAAGCTAGGATAGATTTGTCACAATTCGTTAATAAATACTGCATGAACTGTCAAGTGAATCTATCAATGTCAGTGTAAGGAAATGTAAATTTTTTCGACACGGTACCTAAAATAGGGCATATAACCCATGTGGCAGTAGGAATTTACCCCCCTTTTTGTCGGAATTGTTTACAGTACAATAATTTTATTTTTTATAAGAAATATCACATAGCCGTGATAACTAATTGTTTAATATACAATTAATAGGTGTTTGGCACGATCAGTGCATTGTCCTCATGACAAAATTCAATAATTGTGATTTGAATCACTCATAAATACTCAGTCGAAGCAGGCTTAAAGAGTTGAGTAAAGAAAAGGGCATTGTGGATGACTTTAGTTAAAGATAAATATCTCGATTTCCTAGGGCAATCGCTGCAAACCCTCTCCGTCTCCTCGATCACACCGAATACCAACACTGCCAAGACTTCCACAACCCAGAACAGAATACCTTTACTCAATTCTCAACACATAGTTGGCTTGTCGGATCTCCTGGATTTTGCAAAATTTTCAACGAACAGGATGAGTGTCGAGGAGGCGGAGAAGAAGCGAATCTCAAGGGAGCTGCACGACGGTTTGGGACAATTGCTAACCAGCATGAATCTGCACATCCAAAAATGCCTGGATGGGTGTGATGCTCAAGTAGTGGAAAGTGTGCGGCAGGAAGAACACAAGGATTCTTTGCATGCACTCTCGTCCATGGTCAAACAAGCAATGAATGAAGTGAGGACCATATGCAGTGCAATACGCCCTGCCATTCTGGATGACCTGGGAGTGATTGCTGCCGTAACCTGGCAGTGCCGACAGATATCTCAGATTAGCGCCAATTTCGATGTGGTTACCGATATAAGCATGGATGAATCTGATATCCACGAAGAGTTGAAGACTGCTATCTATCGAATAGTCCAGGAATCTCTAAACAATGCATTGAAGTATTCGCAAGCAAAGCAGGTCAAGGTTAGCCTGTTGCACGTTCACAACGCCATCCAAGTCATTGTTAAAGATGATGGTGTAGGCTTTGATCCTGCTGAGATAAAAGATAGATTGGGTATGGGCTTGATGAGCATGCGTGAGAGGGCTGAGTCGGTAAACGGTACCCTGCAAGTGAATGCGGGCGTTAATAAGGGAGTCGAGATTTCTGTTTACTTTCCTGTGAAAAAGATTGCTCTCAACGGTTGATAATTCCCTTATCGAGCGCATAAGTCGTTAGTGCGGAAACGCTGTGCAAATCAAGCTTTTTCATCAGATTTGCCCGGTGCTTTTCCACTGTCTTTACACTGATACAGAGATATTCCGCCATGCTTTTGTTGGTATGGCCCTCGGCAATGAGCTTTAGAATCTGCCGCTCTCTTTGAGTTACAGTATCCCAACGCGTCACCGGCTCCTGACTGACATTGTTTGTGTTGAGGTAACTGTTGACCACCTTTTCGGTGATTTCCGCGCTTAAGTAAGTCTTGCCGTTCAGAACCCGCTCTGCAGCGGTCATTAGTTCATTCTGCGTAGCATCCTTCAATACATAACCATTGGCACCGGCCTTCAGACTGGCCAAAACATACTCTTCTTCGTTATGTACTGTCAGGACCAGCGTTTTGATCTCCGGCATACGCTCTTTTATTTCCCGTATCGCATCCATTCCATTCAGACCCGGCATATTCAGGTCCATAATTACCAAGTCGGGTTTAAGCTCGATTACACGGCGTATTGCATCTCGGCCATTGTCGGCCTCGCCAACCACGTCAAACTGGGGATTGGAAGTTAGCAGTGCCTTGAGACCTGCACGCAGAATATTGTGGTCTTCAGCGATGATGATTCTTTTATTGTCCGTATTCATTGTCATCTTAAACCAGTCTTCAATCCCAAAAAGTAAATGATTCAAAAGCGTATTGTATTTAGTTTTTAGATCTCAACTAAGTTTAGGTCTGATTGTTAATGATGCAAACATTCAATGAATGATTTCATCCATAAAACTTTTTTAACTTCGATAGATTCACCATGACATAAAAAAGGCTCTGAATAAACCCTGGTATCGACTTTGGAGAATGGTCGACAACAATCCACATCAAAATTGCGCCTGAAGAGCAGGGTGTTAGAGGTTGTCATCTGCAGTTTTTTTATTTACCTGATACAACCATTTTTGTCGAAAAAATCAAGCTACTTACATTCCTTGAAAGCGACTCTAAATCCTATTTAAAAAACCCTACCTGTCCGGGTAGGGTTTTTGCTCCTGACAAAATACTCAATCGGCTCCTGTGCGGGTAGGAGATTGAGTGGATAAATAGCGTAGTTTCATGCAAAGACCCTTCTTATATGAGGATGTAATCTTTGCTGCAAGTACTGATAAAGGGATTCGTGTGTTTGCATCGCCTGATTGGCGAATCCCAGGAAAGTTGAATGACCATTTGGGGTCTGGAGAAAAAACCATGGTAAATGAGAGTCAGGGTTACAAAAAAAGCAGTGTGATTACCATTGTCACGCTAATACTGCTAACTCTAGCCAGTAGCGCTTTGAATGCTGCGCAATTTGTCCTCGATGTTGTAGATGCCGATGGCAACGCTGTTAGTGGATTCCGCTATATGCTGCAGGAGGATACAACCTTCAATGTGGATCCTACAGACCCTGCTACCACGGCTGATCCCACAGCAACATCCGATGGCCTGTTGTCACTGAGTTTTCATAAAAGCTATCATCCATTAGGACAGGCGCAAACCACAGCGGCTGGCTTGAGTGGGAACACGGATGGATCCAGCATCAACATCACGAGTGTACCGCCGGGTCGCTACTACGTCTCTGTTCTGCCCTATGCCGGTCATAGCATCAGTGGTGGTTCGGTCGAGGTGCTGCCAAATGCACAGGATCCGAATCAATCACTGGATAACCTGACGGTAACGGTTCAGGCTCATCCTATTCCGACTGCCCAGATTTCAATCTTCCTGTTCCAGGATACATTTCCAATCAACGGCGCACCAGATGTACCCCAAGAGATCAATCCTGCTCCAGGCGAGCCCGGCCATGTGGACTGGACGCAGTTTTCCCTGTTTCTGGAAGAGCCCGGTGGTCGTTACGGCATAGCGGGTGGCCAGGTCATCCAGGATGCCTTCGCCAATCCCCTGGGCACCAAGTATCTTGATACCTGTGATGTGAATGGTGCCAGCGATGCCGATCCTTTCACCAATTTCATCTGTTATGGCGTCGATGGCGCACCTGTTGTCGATAGCCTTGGCGACGGTACCCTGCGTCCCGATATCAACGGTCTGCTGCAAGTTAAAAACATCGCCCCCGGCAAATACGGCGTGGTTATCATTCCACCCGCCAAACAGGCCGGTGAAATTGCCGGGTGGTCACAGACCAGTACCATCGAAGGATCCAAGGTCATTGATGCCTGGGTAAAAGCAAATGAGCCTGCTGCGTTCGTCGAGTTTGGTCCTCCAGGCCCGCATGTATTCGTGGGTTTTGTGAAAGCGACCGCCGACGACGGCTTCAGTCCTTTGCCTGCACCACAAACCGGCCAACAGGTCGCCACAGTCAGTGGTACTGTCAAAGACATTCATTTATCCCGCCCACCGCTTACCCAGTTCACTGCCGGTCGTCCCTTCCCCGGTTGCTGGATCGGCCTGAATAACATGGCCGCCGATGGCCAGGGTGTCTATGCGGCACCTTGCGACGACACCAGCAGCTTTAACATTCCCGACGTTCCACCCGGCAGTTACCAGTTGGTGATATGGGATGCCAACAATGATGCGGTCATCAGCGCTCAACCACTGACTGTCGATCCCACAGGCGGTACCTGTAATGGTGGTGCTACTTGTGAATTGGGTGATGTAGGTGTCTTCAACTGGTTTAGCCGCATCAATGCCGGTATCTTCAACGACGATGACCTGGACGGTTACTGGGACGACACCGAACATGGTATCGGTCCGGAGAGTCAGGACGTGAGTCTGCGCTGGCGTGATGGCACCATCTACCAGAACTTCCCCACCGACGGTGATGGCCTCGCTCCCTTCGATGAGGTGTTCCCCTTCTTCCATTGGCTAGTTGCGGAAGTCAGTTTCGCCAACAAGAAGGCAACAGGTGCCACCTTTGTGGTCGATGCGGGAGGCGCGATCGATTTCGGCCTGCCGGCCAACGCCAATGGCGAGTTCCCCACCTATGGTGAGCTGGTGGCGCAACCCCAGGTTTGTACCACAGCCCAATCCGCGAATCCGGATGATCCGAATTTCGGTTGTGTTGTCGGCAATCCCATCATCAATCCCAATACCCTTGATAACCTGTCGAACACGGAAACCGGTCAGGTCTTGACCGCGGGTGTCCAGGGCTTTCTCGGCCAGACCAGTGTGATGCAGTTCGGTAAGACCGACTATGTCGCCTACACCGATCCGATCTTTCCGCCTCCCCCAGGTGGTCCGATTCAGTATGTGGGTGAAAACGGTGGTATCTCCGGTATTGTCTACTACGCCACCACCCGTGCGGAGAATGAACCCCAGTTCGCTGCCGCCGAAGAGTGGGAGCCCGGTGTACCGCGGGTACAGCTTGCGCTCTATGCCGATGGCGATATCGATTGTTTCCCACAGGGTAACTTTCCCGTTGATGACTGTGATATCGACTGGAACGCCAACGGTCTGCTCGACGCTGATGACGGTATCATCGACGATGTGAATGGCAGCGGCGGGATTGATTATGCGGATGTGGACAACTATCCGTTTGGCAACTTCCCCGGTCCGGAAGATGTGGACAATCATCCGGCTGATACCGCCTTTAATATGGGTGACGCGCTACAGGTCACCTCAACCGATAGTTGGGACGACAGTCTGCCCGAGGGTTGTCAGGGCCAGAATAACGTAGCCGGTGTTTCTGTGATCGATCCACCCGTTGACGACGATCGCTGCTTCGACGGCCTGCGTAACTTCAACCAGATTCGTCCCGCGGTGTTCGATGGCGGTTTCGCCTTCAACGAATACGCCACCGGGTCATTGCCTGCGGCTATTCAGACCAAGCTGAACAACTTCTACACTGACAGAATCGCCTTGGTGGGCCAATCCAGTGCCGGTATCGACAGACTCCCGGCGGAGTGGATTCTGCCCGGTGACTACATCGTCGAGATGGCGACGCCTCCCGGCTACGAGCAGCTGAGAGAGGAGCACAAGAACGTCGACTTCGGTGACGAGTACAAGCCCAATGAGGATCAGGATGCCGCCTCGGCAACCGCCATGGCGCTGCCCCCGGCCTGCGTGGGTGACGGCCATACGGTCCCTCAGTACATGACCATGGTCACCAAGGATGGCAGCGGCACCGATCCGGGTGACGGCAGCAATCTGGTGGATCCCGGTCTGCTCGGCGATGAGGGCGTATTCGCACCTTTCGCCGGTGACACGCGACCGCTGTGTGATCGTAAACAGGTACCCCTGTCGGCCGGTCAGAATGCCGCCGCTGAGTTCTTCCTCATGACCCATGTGCCGAAAGCGGCCAATATATCGGGTATCGCCCTGAATGACTTGGCGAATGAGTTCAATGCCGCTTCACCGAGTTTTGGTGAGAAGTACGCACCGCCGCATATCCCGATCGCCTTCTATGATTGGAACGGCAACGAAGTGAACCGCATCTATTCG
>NATW01000059.1 GCA_003094555.1 gamma proteobacterium symbiont of Ctena orbiculata | reverse complement strand
TAACACCGGCAGGAAAGCAACCAAAACAACAGGGAAAGGGTGTGAATATCCACCAACCGTTAACGACCAAAGAAGAGGACAGTAAAATGACCGAACAAAAACAACTCGTGGTAATAGTAACCCGTGGCTGTGACGATGAACGCGCATCCGTGGCCTGGAGTGTGGCCAATGGGGGTATCGCCTCCGGTTACAAGGTGACCATGTTTCTGGTCAGCGCCGGGGCGGACTGGGCGCGCAAGGGGGCGGCGGAGCATGCCCGTCCCAATCCCCTCGATCCGCCGGTGACGGAGATGATGCAGAATGTGCTTGATCATGATGGGGCCATTATGGTCTGCCCACCCTGTGCGAAGGTGCGCGGCTATGAGCCCGAGAATCTGATACCCGGTGCGGAATTGGCGGGCTCCACCGCGATGCTGGGGGTGGTCAGTGAAGGGGCTTCCACCCTGACCTTTTAGGCTATGCTTTGTTCCAGTGCCAGGGTAGCTGGCACTGGAACCCATAGACAGATGACCGACAACGAAAAAAACCAAACCAAGGCCTGGTTCAGCCAGGCTGTCGACGACTGCATGTCCTCGCTCTACGCCATGGCGCTGCGATTGACCAACAACCGCGCCGATGCGGAGGACCTGGTCGCCGAGGCGGTGACCAAGGCATGGAAGTCGCTGCACCTGTTGCAGCAGCGTGACCGCTTCCGTCCCTGGATCTACGCCATACAGCGCAACCTTTACATCAGCCAATATCGAAAAAAGAAAGCAGGTCCCGATACAGCGAGTTATGACGCCCTCTCCGAAGGCTGCGGCGACGGGGAGATCGCCTCCCTTTTGATCGAGCAGCCGGATGAATTTCTCACCTGGTGGGCCAATCCCGAGCAGGCGTTCATCAACGACCTGCTGGGCGAGGAGATTATCAAGGCCCTGGAAGCACTGCCGGAGGCGTTCCGTGAAACAGTGATTCTGGTGAACCTGGAGGGGCTCGCCTACGATGAGGCGGCTGAGGTTATGGATGTCTCCCCGGGCACCATCCGCTCACGGATGAACCGGGGCCGCACCCTGTTACAAAAACAGCTATGGCTGCATGCGATCGACGCGGGATTGGTCAGCCAAGATTCACTCATGGAGTCCACGAGATGACAAAACATGACCATACCGACAACGAATCCGGGATCATCGACAGCGATTGCCTAGAGGCCTTCGATCACGTCTACGCCTATATCAACGGTGAATTACATGACGAGAAGACCCGGGCGAAGATCGAGCACCACCTGAGTCACTGCAAGAGCTGTTATTCCAGGGCGGAGATGGAGCGCAAGATCAATGAACGCCTGAGGGCGAAGCAAGAGCCGTCACCGCCAGAACAGATGAAAAAGCGATTGAAGGATCTGATTGACGGATTTTAAAAAGATCATTGTTTTTTAATTTAGGCTCCTTCGCAGAGTTTTTAGACGGACTTCCCTGATACCGTCATTCCGGCGTATGCCGGAATCCAGAGCCGCCAAAGGTTTGTCGATCGAATATGTTTCAGCGGAAAATATTTCTCGTTAGATCAGGTCTGGATATAAATCTCGCCAGTGTGGATTTAGCTCTTCAATTGTCTTTATCTTCCATGCCCGCTTCCAATTCTTAATAGCTTTTTCATGCTGAATCGCGAATTCCATCGTCTCATGCATCTCATACCAGACTAAAGTATGCACACCATATTTACTGGTAATGCCTTCGATCAGATTGTTCTTATGCTCTCAAACCCGCTTCTGTAGGTTTGATGTCACACCTGTGTATAGGGTTCCATTCTGTTTGCTGGCCAATAGATACACGCACGGTTGTCTTTGCATGCCAGCTCCCTGGCTGTTTCCTGGATTCCGGCATGCGCCGGAATGACGGAATCATAATTAAGAGATCAGCTTGGTTGTTGTTTTGGTAGCTTCAGTTATTTGAGAGATGGCTTATTTGAAAAAGATATTACAAAGCTATCCAACATTGTGTATGTACTTTAAACAGGTTGGTGCTATTTTATCATTCACAGCCACCCGCATATTTTTCTGAACAGCCAAATTTTTGAACAAGGGATGAATGGACAACATGCCTAATCATAACGACCGTGACGACGCTGGAATAGTCACTCAACTGCGCATACCTGCACCACCCGGCAGCCAGCTCGAGCTGCGTTTCGCCGAGATTCTGCAGCGGGACTGTTACGACCCTGATGGCTGGCGCCGTGAGACGCTGACCGCGGTGGCGAATGAGCCGGGCTGGTTCGAGATCGATCTCGACGCTCTTGGCCTGGTGGACGGCGACTACGAGTATGAGTTCATCAAGGACGGCGCGGTCGACAACCCCATCGCCGATCCCTATGCGGTCCATATCACCCGCTTCGGCGGCTATCGCGGCATGTTTCAGATTCGCAATGGCCGGCGTTGGCAGCAGCCGTTCAGCTGGGAGGATGAGTTCACCCCGGGGAACGAGCTGAAAAACAATCACCGGCTGGTGATCTACGAGATGCCCATGCGCTGGATGGAGAGCGCGCCGGAGAAGGCGCGCCAGGTGGGGCTCGGCACCTTCGAGAAGGTGGTGTTCGCCCATCTCGACCGGCTCAAAGAGCTCGGCATCAACGCCATCGAGCTGCTGCCGGTGCAGGATTCGCCGGATACCCTCAACTGG
>NATW01000058.1 GCA_003094555.1 gamma proteobacterium symbiont of Ctena orbiculata | reverse complement strand
GCCATGAATATTGCCGGATTGGGTATGGTCTCATGCCTGGCCAATGGTTCGCCGCTTAATGCAGCGGCCATGCGTTGCGGATACGACGGGTTCCATCGCCTCGACTTCAATCAACCCTATAGCGACCAGTCCCAGGTCGGCGCCGCAATCGAAAGCGATCTAACAGGTATTCCACGCCTATCCCACATGCTCGAGGAGGCAATCAAAGAAGCTATCTTACCTTTGGCCGAAGATAACAACCAAGATGACAACAGCCTGCCAGTACTGATCTGTATGCCGGAAAAATCGCCCCCCAGCTATTTCAATAATGACACGACATTGCAAAACATTGTGGACCAGGTCTTTTCGAAGATCGACCATATAACACTGCATCCCGATAGTTTCGCATTGTGGCGGCAACGCTGTGGTTTCGTCTCTGCTTTAGCTCAGGCGCAGGACCTGATTCATCGCCAAAACCAGGCGCATGTCCTGATCATCGGGCTGGACAGCCTGCTTGAGCCTGCCATTCTGGACTACTTCGGCGGTGACCTATACGGCAATGGCTGCCGCCTTTTGAGCGATGACTGCTCGAATGGTTTTATTCCCGGAGAGGCGGCTACTGCGGTGTTGCTGAGCGCGCCGGGAAAACACGACACCAGCGTAGTGATTGCCGGAGTAGGAGAAGGGGAAGAGACCGCCGTCATCGGCGATGAAGAACAAATACTCATGGGTCAGGGTCTCGCGCAGGCGATCGTCAACGCCTCAGATGATGCCGGCATCCCCGTACATGACACTGCTTTCAGGGTAGCAAGCATCTCCGGAGAAGACTACTTTTTCAGGGAAGCCTCGTTGGCTCAACATCGAACCTTGAAACAAAAAGTAGCGGAACAAAGATTGTGGCATCCCGCCGACAGCATTGGAGAAGTGGGAGCCGCTGTCGGCGGTGCAATGGTTGTTATGGTCTATTACGCATTTGTTGAACATTATGCACCGGGAAATACCGTCCTCTGCCACATCAGCAACGATAACCGGCAACGAGGAGCCTTTATTATGCAGCATCGTGAACAAGGAGCCTAAGTTTGACAAACAACGTCTTTGCCAACGGATTGGAGATCGCCTGTAAAGCGGCAGATGGCATGTCCAATGCCGCATTTCCCGACCCCTGTTTCACCCCACCACCACCAAGCGGGGGGTGGGTGCTCGTACCCTATGCCAATACAGCATTTGCCAAGGACCTGACCAACGGCTCCACCACGGTTTTCATCAGCGGCCTGCAAGTTGCCAAAAAGGACCTGTCGTTCATAAAGACCAGTACCGGCAATGAACCGGCGGCAGGCCCCAAGGGACAAAAAACCGGTGTTAAAAAAGGCAAGGCCTATTTCACCAGTTGGTCGATGGACGTCAAGGTGGAAGGTAAGAACGTCTGTCGCCATACGGACAGCATGACGCATAATCATGCCTCTTGGCCGGGAAATACCAGTGATTGGGTTTATCTCGATACTGCGAGTGCCAGAGGCCCGTGTAAAAAGGAATTTAAAAAAGTTAAAAAAAAGTGCAAGCCCACCAAGAAACAAGGGAAAGGAAAAAAAGCTAAAAAAGTACCAGATAAATCTCCTGGTGCCTGGAAAAAGAAGTATTGCAAAGGGCTTAATTTTCCACCACCACCACGGGATAACGCCACAAAGAAAGACATTGAGAAACGACTCAAGGATATGGCTGATGTCAGTAAGTGGACTGCAGGCATGTTGCAACAGGCCAAGGATGCGGCGCTGGAAAAAGTAAAGATATGGGCAGCAAAAAAAGCCGGCAAGCTCGTTGCGAAAAGCGCTTTAAAAGCATGGCTTGGTCCCATCGGTTGGGCATGGACCGCTTACGACCTTGTCTCCACAGGACTTGAGGTCAAAGAGATTTATGAAAAATTCAATGAAATGCAGAAAGACATCGACAAATTGCGAAAACTCCCAGGGGAAATCGAGGCATTGAAAAAGGATGGACTTAGCGCCAGCGACATTGCCGATGCCCAGGAAATTCTGGTGAAGGCGAATCCTTGTTTGAGCGCAAAGCGATGCCTACTGGTCCCGGCTACCAAAACGGGCGCAGGCAAAAGGAGCAATCAGGGATGTTGTGCTGGACAGACCCCCCATCACATAATACCCAAGGGGCAATTCAAAGCTACTGATGGCGAAGGCGCTCCGAATATCGATGACTGCCCAGGATACAACGCCGGCCAGGCCCCTACCATCTGTGCGGAAGGCACTTCGCACAGCAGAGGCGGATCCCACGAGAAGATTCATGATGCACTTGAGCCAAAAATAGTGACTGCGGCAGATGCCAAAGGCCAGCTCAGCTATGAAGAATCGCGGGATATGTCGATAGACGCAGCGCGCAAAGTGGCCCCTTACTGCAGCAAAAAATGCCTCAGGGCTCAACTCGACAAATACCATAAGAAAGCATGCAATCAAAGTGGCAGTTTGTTTAAAGTACGGGCCGCAAGCGCTAGAAGCGGTAAGACCTACAGCAATAAACCGACTGAAACTAGAAGAGATGAATTTTAGTTAAGGCTCGAAAATGAATAGAGGAGTTTATAAAGGGTTCCAGGAGCATACAAAGGGTTTTCATCCGGTTTCATGCGCCATCGAAAGTGAAAAATCCATATATATCGTTTTTGAAAAGAATGTAGTGGATGAAGGCGAGGAGTTGCGTTCTATGGTGGCGTTTTATAGACCGGAAATGGAACGCGTGTGGGGCGCGAAAGGATACGAACATTGCTATAGAGAAAAATCCTGCATCCTTCCGCAAAGCGATACCCCATTCCTCGTTGTGGACTGGCAGGGTAAGGTCATTGTAAAAACGCAACCCGACGAACCCTCCAAAAGGCCGGAGTTCACTATCGAGGAAACCATACCGATCGCCAGGAACTGCCCGATCATGCAGCTACGCAATATCGCAGGAAGTGCCTATGCGGCAGCCCATTGGCGTACCGTTTTCCGTCGCGACGGACCAAACGAGTGGACATGTCTGCGCGGCAACGATCAGGAGGAGATCGAGGAACTCAAGAAGAACAACCGGGAATATGGTTTCAATGATATTGGCGGCTATGCCGAAGACGATATCTATGCCTGTGGTGGCGATGGCGATCTCATGCACTACGACGGCAAAGCATGGCAGCAGCTTTATTGTCCGACCAACGAGGAGCTGCTCTCCATCTGCTGCGCCCCGGATGGCAAGGTTTACATTGGTGGGCAGCGGGGCACCTTGGTGGTGGGGAGAAACGACCAGTGGGAAGTGCTCAAGAGTAAGGCGCCGGAGGAGATCAACGACCTGGCCTGGTACAAGGACCGGCTCTATATGACCTGTCGCACTTACGGCATCAACGAATTGTACGAAGACCAAATACGCACAACACCCGGTACCAGCGGAATGGGTCAGGTGGTCAAACCCGAACGCTTGAGTGAAGGTAACCGCCGGGCATTGAAAGAGGCCGGCGCGGACGAGGCGAGCATCGATCTGGTGGATATTCTCGATGTTCCGACCAGCACAGTATTGGCTCCGGCCTCGGCACACACCCTGGCGACCAATGGAGAGATCCTGCTGGCAGCAGGCGCTAACCGGGTGGTCGCTTTCGACGGCCAGGGCTGGCAGGTTCTATTCTCCCCATTTCCCACGGAAATCGGAGGTTGCCTGGAGTTTTAGTCGATGCAGTTCTACAGTACGGTAAAAGTACCGCTTCGTCATGACGCACCCTACGCCTGGTACCTGCGCGATGCGGCGGAATACAATCCCAACTATCGTAAAAAGCATTTGGCTGAGCTGGATGATCGCTTAAATGCCTTTCTCGAGTGTCTGCTCGCCAATGAAACATGGGGCGACTCGGTACTTCCAAAGATACGTATGACCGACTGGGGCGCGGTATTTACCGTCGCCTATGTTGCCATCATGACCAATAATAAGAGCGCCTTTTTACAAGCGCTCGAAGCGGTTGAAAAAGAGCAACAGAGCCGAGAATTGAGTGATGCCCTATGCCGAGCAGATTTTAAAACAATCAAACCCTATCTACTGGAAATCGCCCATCACGACAATCCCTGGATTCAGGTAGCCGTGATAAAGGTCGTTGGCCATCATCTTAACGAAGTTGACAGGGACTGGCTGTTACCCCACCTGAACAGCGAATCAAACGCAGTGCGCCTTTCCGCACTGAAACTGATCGGTGACAGGGGATTGGTCGACTATACAGATAGTGTTAGAGAGCACTTTGATCATGAAGAAGCGTCGTTACGCTTCCAGGCCACCTACAGCGGAATCCTTCTTGGCATTGATGGAGCCTATAAATCACTACTCCACTTCTGCTTTTCTGACAATCCTTATTTGCGAAAAGCGCTCGGTCTGGTACACCATCTGCACGATATCTCCGCTATAAAGCGCGCGATCCCACGTATTCACAACGGTAACTTTTCTCTTCGCATTAAGGCCTACAACATCGCCATGGCCGGATTACCTGATTGGGTCCATATATTGCTCGAATGGATGAACTATCCGGAATACGCCCAACTGGCAGGGGAAGCCTTCTGCTTCATCACCGGTGCCGACCTGGATGCCGATGATCTAATACTGAGAGACCAGAAGATCTGTGAAGACCATGAAATTCCGCTAGCGCAAAAACGCAAGCTAGACCCCTGGACCCAGGCCTACGAAGAAGACCTGCCCTGGCCAGACCCCGATGCAGTAGCGACCTGGTGGGAAGCCAACCGGCAACGGTTTGAGTGGGGAACCCGCTACCTGGCGGGCAGGTCAGTGACGGAAGAGAATCTGCAGCAGGTCATGCAAGATAGCACCCAACCCCAACGTCATCAGGCTGAGCTGATCCTGCGGCTGTTACATATCAAAGCGAATTAGCTCTCCTCTTCCCCTACCTCTTCTCCTTGAGTGGTTACTGAACCAGTACTCGAGTTACCGTATACGGGATCCTCATTGCGCAAAATATCAATTACTCGCGCAAAATTCCCAGCCGTCATATAGGGTGTTTCTTCACGTTTTCCTTGAAATGTCGTGAAATAGAATTTACCAAGATCAATTTTCGGATCCCATAAGGCCTGATACCCTTTCAACTTCGTCCAACCAGTCGTTCCTTGTGCGCAATGTGCCATAGCTAAATACTCCTTTTCAGTGTGACTCCAGATTACTACTTCATAGTAGTATTCAGGCTTAAACAAGCATTGTTTAATATTTAAAAATCTATAATGCCAACTATTTTGAGAATAATGCCTTATACAACAAACTACCTTTCGAAATATATGGGTTGCTACAAAAAGTTGGGATAAGGAGAAGAAAACTTGGATATTAATTTATTGTCACGACACTAAATGCAAGACAACCATAGCCATGCTTCGGTAAATATTGTGTGCGTGTCAATTTGTCTGCTGGTGACTCATAATCTTCCATGATTCTCATATCCTTCAGAGAATATAATAGCTTCACTTAGCAATTGGTTAAGGTATTTTTAGCAAGCATGATGTGTCATAGTTACTTGCATATTCGTTTATAGATACTTTTCATAAAAAAATGGGTATTAGACTGATACAGAACCAGCCGCAAATAAACACAAATCAAACACTAACATAGATACTGTTGAATAATGGCTTTCGATCAATAGCAAATATACCGGCACACCCCACTTTTAGACATCCAATATATCAGTCATCCTCAACCACAACCCTATTCCTCCCCGTCACCTTGGCCCTGTAGAGTGCATCATCGGCACGCTTGAAGAGCGTTTCATCCCTATCGGATCCATGAAGAGATGCGATCCCACAGGAGACGGTGAGATTCAATCCCACGATGTTGAGACAGCAGCCACTCTGCTGAATGGCCAGGCTGATTTTTTCCGCCAGGGTTCTTGCGCCTTCGGCATCGCAGTCTGGCAGCAGCGCCACGAACTCCTCACCCCCGTAGCGGGCACTGAAATCACTCTCGCGCAGGTGGGTGTCGATTACCTGTGCCACACAGCGGATCACGTCGTCACCAAAGGGATGGCCATAGTTATCGTTGATCTTTTTGAAATGATCGATATCCCAGACCACCAGCGACATTGGCGAGCCGTTACGTTCACTGCGCGCTATCTCCGACTTCAAACGTGCGGCGAATGCGCGTCGGTTTGCAATACCGGTGAGCGGGTCGATCTGGGCAAGTCTGCGTTCTACCTCCAGCTGCTGCTGCAACTGCGCTACCTGCAGTTCAAGCTCATCGACCCTTGTTTGCAATCTCTGTTCAGGCTTCGCCGGATTTTCCGAACGGCCGGGCAGTCGAATTGTCTCTACCGCCTGGTCATCAACCTTCACAAGCTTAAGGCTGCAGTCACTCCGCGTATAGTGACCTGTGGACACCATGCTATTCAACCCTTCTGTTTGTCGATTCATCTGTAAGCCGTTTGTTTGCATTTTCCGGTCTCTCCGGTGATATTTCGTCCTTGCTGGTAAGAATATGCCCGGAAATGAGAGAAACTGTGGTGTGAATGAGGAGATTTTGTGAAGAATGGGCTGAACTGTCGCAACCACGCCGGATGGGTACCAGAATAGAGATATGAAGTTCAATATCACCGGCAAACTCGTCGCAGTGCTTTCACTTACCAGCGTGTTACTCGTCGCCGCCATGGCGACGGCTATTTATTGGAGCTTTCAGAAAGGCTTCATCACCTATCTGACGGAGCTGGAACTGGATCGCCTGGATGAGACGGTCGCCGATTTGGGCGCGACCTACCGTATTGTCGGATCGTGGGACTTCCTGCGTGGTAATCACGAGGGCTGGATGGAGTACCTGCCGATCCAAAATCCGCGCAACGCCCAAACCACTCCCCCCCTTCCGCCAGCCAGGAACCTTGCGCAACCGGGCAGGCGCTTTCCACCCCCCCTCGCCCCCCAGGACCGCACCGGTCTGAGCACCCGACTGCGTCTTCTTGACACGGACAAGAACAATATCATCGGCCCACCCAGCGAGGGGGGCAATGACCTGTTGCGGCCCATCGAGCTGGATCAACGCACGATCGGCTGGTTGAGCCTGAGCCCCCTGCCGGTGCCCGAATCCGATCTCGATCGTCGTTTCCGCGATCAGCAGCTCCAGGCGATCTACCCCATCGCCGGCGGCGCCCTGCTGCTGGCGCTGATGATCGGCGTCCCCCTGGGCCGCCATCTGCTGAAGCCGGTTAAGGCGGTCGCCGCCGGCGCCCATGCCCTTGCCAGGGGGCGCTTCGACATCCGCCTGGATCCCCAGGGCAGTGACGAGCTGGGGAGGCTGGTGGATGATTTCAATGCCCTGGCAAGGGTGTTGGAACGTAACGAACAGCTGCGCCGCCAGAGCATGGCGGATGTCTCCCATGAACTGCGCACCCCGCTGGCGATCCTGCGTGGCGACATCGAGGCGATTCAGGACGGTGTGCGGCCGCTGGACCAGTCGCAGATGGCCAGGCTCCACAGCACGGTAATGGTGCTCAGCCGCCTGGTGGACGATCTCTACGATCTCGCCCTGGTGGATGCGGGGGCGCTGACCTATCAGAAGTCAGTAATCGATCTTTCCGCTATCATTCAACAGGCCGCCGATGCCGCGGAAGGCGAATTTGCAAAGAAAGATATCATGCTGGCTACCAATGTGGATGAGGGGATGGAGATCTTCGGTGATGAGCGCCGTATGCGCCAGGTATTCGACAACCTGTTGAAGAATAGTCTGCGCTATACCGACAACGGCGGCGAGTGCAGACTGACGGCCCTGGGCAAAAAACGGCAGATCTATATCAGCATCGAGGATTCGGCCCCCGGCGTGGCGCTGGACGAACTGCCACGGCTCTTCGACCGCTTCTACCGGGTGGAGGCGTCACGCAACCGCAGCAGAGGCGGCGCCGGTCTCGGCCTCGCCATATGCAAGACCATTATCATCGCCCATGAGGGCGAGATCGGCGCCCAGGCCTCCCGCCTGGGCGGCATCCGTATCCATATCAAACTACCGGCCGGGATCAGTGACCATGAGTGAGCAGACCCAGCGTATTCTGATTGTCGAAGATGAACCCGCCCTGGCGAATCTGCTCGAGGATTACCTGAAGGCGGCCGGCTTTCGTACCGACGCCATGCGGGAGGGAACCCGGGTAGTGGAGGCGGTGCGCGACAATCCACCGGACCTGATGCTCCTCGACCTGATGCTGCCGGGCAAGGACGGCCTCGATATCTGCCGCGAGATCCGCGCATTTTCCGATCTGCCCATTGTCATGGTGACCGCAAGGGTTGAAGAGATCGACCGCCTGCTCGGCCTGGAACTCGGCGCCGACGACTATATCTGCAAACCCTACAGCCCCAGGGAGGTGGTGTTGCGGGTCAAGGCGATTCTGCGGCGGCTGCACCCCGCAACCGAGCCGGTACCTTCGAGTGAGAAATTGGCGCTCGACGAAAGCCGTTTTTCAGCCCGCTTCCAGGGGGTGACATTGGAGCTGACACCGGTGGAGTTCCGCCTCCTCAAGGCCTTCGCGGATCAACCCGGCCGGGTCTACTCCCGCGCCCAGCTGATGAATCATCTCTATACCGATCAGCGGGTGGTCAGCGATCGCACCGTGGACACCCATGTGAAGAATCTGCGCAAGAAACTCAATGCCGTGACCCCCGACGAAGAGGTCATCCGCTCCATCTACGGCGTCGGCTATAAGCTCGAATTGCCACTCTGACCAATTTGTCACTACATCGCCTCTAAAAAGGCAGGAAGCAATTCTAAACCGCCAATGAACGCGAATCACCGCGAATGGACGCAAAAATAATCAATTGAATAATCAATCATCCACCATGAAAAGCCGCGTACTTCTCATAATCATTTTTTATTTGCGATAATTTGCAATGATTCGCGTTCATTGGCGGTTTGCTTTATTTTCAGATGTAGGGTGCGGCTCGCCGCACCCTACGTTTTTATTCTCGCGAAGCAGAAACATTTGCGTTTATTGGCGTTCATTTGCGGACTTTTTTAATCTTTTGTATCCCGCACACATCGAGCATAGTTGAAGATACGTGTCTCGTCCCGTTGTCCGCCCCTGGCCCGCCAGCGAGAGGGATTCCCCGTCTTCGGATCGCTGCGCTGCGCGCCGGCACCGTGTACATCCTTCCCATCCACCGAGGTACAGGGACCGAAACAGATATAGCTGGCCATGGACGGGCTCTCGCCATGGGTTGTGGATGACCAGAACCAGCCCCGCTTGTCTTGCTGTTTGAAAAAGTTCGGGTCGATGGCCGGGTCACTGTAGCGATAGTCGACAAGGGTCTGCAACTCCTTGATGTTGGGCAGGCGCCAATCACTATATCCCGCCAGATTCAGTCCTTCGCAATAGGCGAGGGCCTGTGGCCAGTCCCTGGGCTGACCATCATCGGCTTGCTGCCACTGCAGATTCATTGCGGCATCGCTTACCGTGCCATTGTGATTCTCCAGAAACAGATTGTCGCCCCAGGATTCACCGCTCACACAGCGGTAAAAGAGACGGCTGCGCCCCTGTTTGGATGCGGCCTTTATCCTGCCGTCCAGAAAATTGAAAAAGAACGCATGGGATGTTTCAGCGCCAAGCTCGATATGGCCTGCATAGTCGGTGGATGACCAGGTCTGTCCCATCATCGAGGTATGATGGGTAGCGCGATAGGGATCACCGGCAAGTATCTCAGGCCCAGGCTCCTGGAGCTCAAAAAAGCGTCGATCCAGATACCCCTGCTGGCTACCTGCATGCTGCCAATGGGAAATCGAAAACAGCTCGGTAATAGTGGGCAGGCGCCAGGTTTCAATACCCGCCAGGTCGAGGCGACGGCAGGCTTCGGCCGCATCCCGGTAGGCGAGTCGCTGCTGATTGTGGGCCTGCTGCCAGAGGAGTCCGGTGACGAGATCGGTGACCGTGCCATCGCCGTTGTCACGATAGGCCTGTCTGGCACCATAGTGGCCATCCTGTCCCTTGAAGCGTTGCTGGATATTTGCACAGGCCACCCTCTGCCGATTGGTATAACAGTCGATCTGCCCGCTATCGGGCACCCGGTTATGCGCTGTCACCGCATCTCTCGCAGATGGACCAAATGCGTTATCTGAAGGCTTTACCTGGATGACCGCCGGGGCACCCGGTTCTCTATATTCACTATCCCGAGGTCCGATCCGCCCTGGTGGCAATCGCCCGTCAGGAGAGATCCTCCTTCGATGGTCATTCGGTACACAGACCATGCCTTCGCGCATGTTCCTGCAGTTTCCTTCGACCTTGCCATGGGGCGCCTGAAAGGCGCAGTCCGAACCCTGTCGTTTCTGCTCACATACTTCGAATGCCTCGGTTGGCGGCCCTCCCCCAGGCGGTCTTCTGTTTTCCTGCTCAAACTGCGCCTGCGTAGCAGGGAAATAGAATAGACTTGACGTGACAATACCCACCCATACCGCTTTCATAGCGTACCTCTAACCTATATCGAATCCTTAGTTGATAAGTCTAACCATTGATTAGGGAGAAAATGTGAAGATAGAAGCGGGTTAGGTGAATTCAACAAGCATCAATGACGCTACTGCACCCATGCTGCTGCTGTCAAACACTGCCGGGAATATTTTGCACAACTGTTAGCTGATAGGCATGATTACAGATTACCACACCCATTCTCTTGCTTGAGATGAACAAGATATGGCATTTTGGATGGAACACTGGCAACCAAGATGCATCTCAAGCAGTTAGAGTCCAAAAGGAACTACATGCGTTGAAAGCAAGACCCAATTTCCTCTCGGCCTGGTTACGCAATCCCATCCAGGTAGGCGCTGTCCTTCCCAGCAGCAATGGTCTGACCAGCACCATGGCCGCACAAACCGAGGAGGGATCAGGCATTACCATAGAACTGGGTGCGGGCACTGGCGCTGTCACATCCGCACTGCTTACCCGGGGCATCCGACCCAATAGACTGGTGCTGATCGAAAAGGATCGCATTCTGGCCCAAGAGCTTTCACAACACTTTCCCCATCTGCGGGTGTTGCAGGGAGATGCCGCCCGGCTCAAGACATTGCTGCAAAGGGAAGAGATGGGAGTGGTGGATAATGTGGTCTCGAGCCTGCCGCTGCTCAACATGCGACACCGCACACGGGTGCGCATCCTAAAACATATCTTCACCGTGTTACGCCCCG
>NATW01000057.1 GCA_003094555.1 gamma proteobacterium symbiont of Ctena orbiculata | reverse complement strand
CTTGGAAAAAGCTGCGGGAGTGGGTTTTCCGTTGATGATGAAACCGATCTGTGAGGGCTCCAGTATCGGTATGAGCAAGGTGGAGAGTGAGGATCAATTAGGCAGCGCCTGGGAAGTGGCCCGGCAGTACGATTCGCAGATCCTGGCCGAGCGTTGGATCGTCGGAGAGGAGTACACCACCACCATCCTGCAGGGTGAGGCGATGCCGATGATCCGCCTGGAGACGCCCCATCTTTTTTATGACTACCAGGCTAAATACTCGGCAACCAGCACCCGCTATCACTGTCCCTGTGGTCTTGAGCAGGCTGAAGAGAAGAGTTTACAGGCACTCTGTGTGGAGGCATTCGAAGCGGTTGGCGCAAGTGGCTGGGGGCGGGTCGATCTGATGTTGGATGAGCAGCATCGACCCTGGCTGATCGAGGTGAATACCGTTCCCGGTATGACCGATCACAGCCTGGTGCCGATGTCGGCCAAGGTGGCGGGTATCGATTTCGAAGAGTTGGTGGTACGAGTTCTCTCCACCAGTCTGGGGAGGGATGAGCATGAGTAGGATGCATAATCATCCATCTGCACACACGCCGAAGCTGGCTCGGCTTTTAGACAAAACCAGGCTCATGTCACTACTGGTCATGGTGTTTATTGCCGGGCTAGGCGGGTGGAGTGTCACCCGATTGCTGGATCCCATGAGCATGCCGGTACGGGTAGTGAGTGTGGATGGTGAAATCAAACATCTCAACAGACAGGGATTGGAACAGACCGTGGCTCAAGCGGTAAGCGGTAATTTCTTCACTGTCGATCTGATGCAGATACGCAACCAGATCGAGCAACTGGCCTGGGTAAAGAGTGCCAGCGTGCGCCGGGTATGGCCCGACAAGCTGGCCCTTCGGGTGGTTGAACAGGTACCGCTGGCGTATTGGGGTGAGGATGCCATGGTGAACCGTCAGGGTGAAGTATTCAGACCGGAGCAGTTAACTCGACTACAGGGTCTGGTAACACTGATCGGTGAAGATGAGAGTGCAGAGAGGGTAACCCAGGGTTATCTCAAAATACGTACCCTGCTGCAGACAGCGGGACTTGAGCTGAAACGTCTCCAGGTCGATGCCCGCCAGTCATGGCAGATCGAGACCAGTGGCGGTTTGCAGCTTGATCTGGGAAGGCGGGATGTGATGCCAAGATTGAGCCGTTTCGTACAACTCTACCCCTTCCTGAAAGGACAGGTTGAGGCAGAGCTGGAACGGGTGGATCTTCGATATACCAATGGTTTTTCGGTCTACTGGCAGTCAGCGAATACCGAACAGCAAGCACAAATGGATAGCCCATCCAGTGGGGCTAGGATAGTGGGAAAGTGAATGACTAAACGAAGTGAGAAAAATCTCATCATCGGTCTCGATATTGGTACTTCCAAGGTAGTGGCGATCGTCGGTGAGATCAAAGCGGATGGCGGTATCGAGATCATCGGTATCGGCTCTCATCCATCGCGCGGTTTGAAAAAGGGCGTGGTGGTGAATATCGAGTCCACGGTGCAGTCGATTCAACGTGCAGTTGAAGAGGCGGAGCTGATGGCTGGGTGTGAGATTCACTCGGTCTATGCAGGCATCGCCGGCAGCCATATCCGCAGTCTCAACTCCCATGGCATCGTGGCCATCAGGGATAAAGAGGTTACCCAGGGTGATGTGGAGCGTGTCATCGATGCGGCCCGCGCCGTGGCGATACCCGCGGATCAGAAGATTCTGCATATCCTGCCCCAGGAGTTCATCATCGATGAGCAGGAAGGTATCCGCGAACCCAGCGGTATGTCGGGAGTACGGCTCGAGGCCAGGGTTCACATGGTCACCGGCGCGGTGAGCGCGGCGCAGAATATCGTCAAGTGTATCCGCCGTTGCGGCCTTGAGGCGGACGACCTGATTCTGGAACAGCTCGCCTCCAGCCATTCGGTGCTGAGTGAGGACGAGAAGGAGCTTGGAGTCTGTCTGGTTGATATCGGTGGTGGCACCACCGATATCGCCGTCTTCACCGGTGGTGCGATCCGGCATACGGCGGTGATACCCATCGCGGGGGACCAGGTGACCAACGATATCGCTGTGGCGATGCGCACCCCGACCCAATACGCCGAAGAGATCAAGATGAAATACGCCTGTGCCCTCACTCAGTTGGCCACCAGCGACGAGACCATCGAAGTGCCCAGCATCGGTGAACGGCCGCCGCGCAGGCTCTCCAGGCAGACCCTGGCTGAAGTGGTCGAGCCCCGCTATGAAGAGTTGATGACCCTGATTCAGGCGGAACTGCGGCGTAGCGGATTCGAGGATGTCATCGCCGGTGGCGTGGTGCTGACCGGCGGCAGTTCGAAGATGGAGGGTGTCATCGAGCTGGCGGAAGAGGTGTTTCATATGCCGGTCAGGCTGGGGGTGCCGCAATATGTCAGCGGACTCTCTGATGTGGTGCGCAATCCCATCTATTCCACCGGTGTGGGGTTGTTGCTATTTGGTCAACGAAACCGTTCCCAGGGTGGGCACGAGTTGGCGAATGAGGGTGGAATGAAAGCGATTTGGGATCGCATGAAGCATTGGTTTCAAGGCAATTTTTAGTTGTAACGCGGTGCCTGAACGAGGCGTCGTAGGTGATGAGATAGTTTTAATTTTTCCTGTCAGGCGCGACAGTCGAGGAGGTAGACAATGTTTGAATTGATGGATACACACAGCCAGAGTGCTGTGATCAAGGTAATTGGCGTGGGCGGCGGCGGTGGCAATGCCGTCAACCACATGTTATCGGGCGAAATCGATGGTGTCGATTTCATCTGTGCCAACACCGATGCACAGGCTCTGCGTAATAGTGAAGTACGCACCCAGCTACAGCTCGGTTCAGATATCACCAAGGGTCTGGGAGCCGGGGCGAATCCCGATATCGGCAGGCAGGCCGCGATGGATGATCGTGACCGCATCGAAGAGGTATTGTCTGGTGCGGATATGATTTTTATCACCGCCGGTATGGGGGGAGGCACAGGCACCGGGGCCGCACCCGTGGTCGCCCAGGTAGCCAAGGAGCTGGGTATTCTGACGGTAGCGGTGGTCACCAAACCGTTCGGGTTTGAGGGTGGCAAGCGGATGAAGATTGCAGAAAAGGGTATGGAGGAGCTGGGTGTACATACCGATTCCCTGATCACGATTCCCAATGAGAAGCTGTTGGCTGTGTTGGGCAAGGAGATGAGTCTGCTGAACGCATTCAAGGCGGCAAACGATGTGCTGCTACATGCGGTACAGGGTATTGCGGAGCTGATTACCCGCCCCGGACTGATCAATGTGGATTTCGCTGATGTTCGCACCGTGATGTCCGAAATGGGTGCGGCGATGATGGGATCGGGTGAGGCCTCGGGTGACAATCGGGCCCGCGAGGCGGCAGAGCGTGCAATCCGCAGTCCGCTGCTGGAGGATGTCAATCTGGCCGGTGCCAAGGGTATCCTGGTCAATATCACAGCAGGATTGAATCTGGCGATCGGTGAATTTGACGAGGTGGGTAACACGGTGCGTGAGTTCGCCGATGATGACGCCACCGTGGTGGTGGGAACGGTCATCGATGCGGAGATGGCGAATGATATGCGGGTGACCGTGGTCGCCACCGGTCTTGGAGAACGCTTGAAGGCAGAACTGCCAAAGCCCACCCAGGTGGAGGAGATTGCCCACGTCAAACTGGTGGATGCGGATGACCCGCAGGCAGCGCCGGATGATTATCGTGAATTGGATCGGCCCACAGTGTTGCGAAATGGCCAGACAAATCGTCCGTCCGCCGCAGCCACCGCCGATGGCAATCTCGATTATCTGGATATCCCGGCTTTCCTGCGTCGCCAAGCCGATTAAGGCCTTCACAAAATGCCATCTAAGGCCTAGGATTAAAGAGAGACAGTTGCAGAAAGGCAACATGTTGTATTTTTTGTTTCCTGAGAGAGCCAGTTGGTGTAGAATCGGGCCTCTGTTGGATAGGTTAATCTTGGGCGGTTTGTGCGGGATGAGTGCTGGCTGCTGTTTCTACAACCAGATGCTTGTGCTAGTATGCGCGGTTTTTGGGCCTTCAAGTAAGGCAAGCTACAGCTTTGGGAGCTGAAAGTCGATGATTTGGCAACGTACGTTGAAGAACGTCATACGCGCCACGGGAGTGGGGCTGCATACCGGGGAGAAAGTCTACCTCACCCTGCGTCCGGCGGCTCCCGACACCGGGATCGTTTTCAGACGCGTCGACCTCGACCCGCCGGTCGAAATACGCGCCTGTGCGGAAAATGTGGGTGATACGAGGCTCTCAAGCACACTGGTGCAGGATGGTGTGCGGGTTTCAACCGTGGAACATCTGCTCTCCGCCTTCGCCGGATTGGGTATAGACAACGCCTACGTCGACGTCAGTGCCGCTGAGGTGCCGATAATGGACGGCAGCGCGGGACCCTTTGTGTTTCTGCTGCAATCTGCGGGTGTCGAAGAGCAGAATATGGCTAAGCGCTTCATTCGCATCAAGCGCAAGGTTGAGGTTGAAGAGGGGGACAAACGCGCCAGTTTCGAACCCTTCGACGGATTCAAGGTCTCCTTCACCATCGATTTCGACCACCCAGCATTCAAAGAGCACTCCCAGTTTGCCACCGTCGACTTCTCCTCTACCTCCTTTGTCAGAGAGGTCAGTCGCGCCCGTACCTTCGGTTTTCTGCGTGATATCGAGATGTTGCGTCAGAAAGAGCTGGCCCTGGGTGGCAGCCTCGACAACGCCGTGGTTGTGGATGACTACCGGGTCATGAATGATGATGGATTGCGTTATGAGGACGAGTTCGTCAAACACAAAATCCTCGATGCCATTGGCGATCTCTATCTGCTTGGCCACAGCCTGATCGGTACCTTCAATGGTCACAAATCGGGTCATGCCCTGAATAATCGTCTCCTGAGAGAGCTGATCAGCCAAAAGGATGCCTGGGAGGAGATTACTTTCGATGAGCCCGAGGACGCCCCAATCTCTTACATGCAACCGGCACACCTCACTATCTCCTGATTACCGAAGCTAACGATCCGGTTGTTTAAAGGGCTGTTTGCACAGCCCTTTTTTTATTGCATTACCCAGTGAGAGGGTTTGAAAAATCCCATTGAATCGAGTCGGGGGATGCTTGCGGCCCTCCCTTGGTTGTGACCTGAATGGCACCTGAGATGTTATGAATTCTCATCCCCGTGACGACTGATCCTGAGTATCGCTTCCCGCAGCGAAGGGTCCTCGATGGCTTCAGCGGATTGTTTTAATTGTTTGCTGACTGCCGGGCTGAGGGTGATTCGATGCCTGTTTCGTCCGGGCTTGGGTTTGCCTGGATCAGTTGGCAGGATTCGGGTGCGGACCTGATCCACATGAATGTCGTGGGTCTGCAACTGTTTTTGCAATTGTGGTAATAGGTAGCGGAATCGGCTCGCCCATACCGGTGACGGGACGAACAGGCTCAGGCAGCGATTTTCCAATACGGCAGCCTTGAGTTGTGTATCAAGGGGCTTTGGGAGTAGTTTTATGAGTTGCTGATGAAGGGCCTTTTGGCTCGACAATCGTGACCCCAATCTGCCAAGGGCTGTGCCCGAGTCGACTATTTTTGAGACTGGCTGCATTGTGTGAGCTTAGAGAAAATATTGATAAAAAACATCACATTTTGTAAAGAAAGTGATAAAGTTCGTTACTTTGCGACCGACATTAGTTATATATAGCTTGTGAATTAGCCATTTTTAGCGATGGATATCATATACTTACGCGGAATCGGACAAACCTGCACCACTACCATGAGATGTCTGCGCGTCTCACTTTTGGTGGGTCTTGTCACACTTTTCGGGGCAGGCATGCTTTGGTTTGGTTACCAGATGGGTGTCAACGATACGGAGTTTCCCGAACATCAGCTGGTGACCAGTCTGAAGCAAACATTCGCCAGGGAGCGTCAAGCGCTGGAGGATGCCAAATCCGATACCCAGGGTGGAATCGATGCCCTGGCAATACGCATTGGCCAGCTACAATCACAGCTATTGCGCCTGGATGCCCTCGGTGAACGCCTGGTCAATATCGGTGGGCTGGATAAAGGCGAATTCAGTTTTGAGGCACCGCCCGCATTGGGTGGACCGGAAGAAGTGAAGTTCTCCCGCAGTGAACAATCGGCATTGCCGGACCTGCTTATGGAGATGGAGCAGTTGGAGCAGATGATCGACCATCGTCATCAACAACTCACCCTGGTCGAGGATCTGATCATGAACTCCAACCTGGAAGAGTCTGTCCACCCGACCGGGCGACCGGTCAACAAGGGTTGGATCTCTTCCTACTATGGCATGCGCAATGATCCCTTCTCCGGCAAACGGAGCATGCACAAAGGGATGGATTTCGCCGGCAAGGATGGCTCGGAAGTGGTTGCGGTCGCCGCCGGGGTCGTGACCTGGTCCGGGGAGCGCTACGGCTATGGTAAATTGGTAGAGATCAACCATGGTAAAGGCTATATCACCCGTTACGGCCATAATAAAGAGATCGTTGTAGAGGTCGGTGATCGTATCAAGCAGGGCCAGGTCATCGCCAAGATGGGCTCTACGGGAAGGTCAACCGGTCCCCATGTCCATTTCGAGGTGGTACGCAACGGTAGGACGATCGATCCCACTCGTTTTATCCTTAACAAGCGCAAATCAGGATGAGTCCCTATCAGGGGGTAATTTACCGGGTAGCCCCCAACATTTGATTGAATCGATTGCCGGGTTCGAAGTCAAATAGCCTAGGCGGTCGCAATCCAGCTAACCTCATCCTTCAGCAATTTCACCGCTTGCTGTATCATCCACAAATTTCCCATCTGTGACGGAAACCCCGATTAATGGTAAGTAACATCTTTAAGAAGATCTTCGGTAGCCGAAATGAGCGCCTGGTCAAACGCATGTCAAAGACGGTCTCCCAGATTAATACCCTGGAGGCTGATATTGAGAAGCTCTCTGATGAAGCTTTAAAGGCAAAGACCAGTGAATTTCGCACTCGTCTGGAAGCGGGTGAAAGTCTCGACAACCTCATGTACGAAGCCTTTGCCGTGGTACGGGAGGCGGGTCGGCGGGTGATGCAGATGCGCCATTTTGACGTTCAGCTGATCGGTGGCATGGTACTGCATCAGGGCAAGATCTCAGAGATGAGGACCGGTGAGGGTAAAACCCTTGTGGCCACATTGGCCGCCTACCTGAACGCCCTGCCAGCCAAGGGTGTGCATGTGGTGACGGTGAATGACTACCTGGCGCGGCGTGATGCCGCCTGGATGGGACGTATCTACGATTTTCTCGGGCTGAGCGTTGGTGTGATCAACTCCTCTGGTGGCATGGGGCCCGATAGCAGCTCCTATCTCTATGATCCAGAGCACGACGGCAAGAGTGACGGATATCTCCATCTGAAAGCGGTCGGCCGGCGACAGGCCTATGCTGCGGATATCACATATGGCACCAATAATGAGTACGGTTTTGACTACCTGCGCGACAATATGGCCTTCAGCGCAGATCAACGGGTGCAGCGCCCGCCCAATTTCGCCATCGTTGACGAAGTGGATTCCATTCTCATCGACGAGGCGCGTACACCGCTGATCATATCGGGACCGACAGAGGACTCCTCGGAGCTGTATAAGGCGGTCAACAAGATCATTCCCAATCTGACCCGACAGGATCCGATCACCAATGAAGAGGGTAAGCCCGATTTCGGCCCGGGTGACTTTTCTGTGGATGAGAAGGCGCGCCAGGTCTTTTTCAGTGAGGAGGGACATCAGCATCTCGAGGAGATGTTGACCGAAGCCGGGTTGTTGGAAGAGGGCGCCAGTCTGTATGACTCTGGCAACATCATTCTGATGCATCATGCCAATGCCGCACTGCGTGCACATGCCCTGTTTCAACGTAATGTGGACTATATCGTCAAGGACGGTCAGGTCATCATCGTCGATGAGTTTACCGGTCGCACCATGCCGGGCAGACGCTGGTCGGACGGTCAGCACCAGGCGGTTGAAGCGAAAGAGGGTGTCGAGATTCAGAATGAGAATCAGACGCTTGCCTCGATCACCTTTCAAAACTATTTCCGTCTCTACAACAAGCTGTCAGGCATGACCGGTACCGCGGATACGGAAGCCTTTGAGTTTCAGCAGATATATGGCCTGGAAGTGGTGGTAATCCCGACCAACATGCCGATGATCCGGGACGACATGGGGGACCTGGTCTACCTGACCCCGGAAGAGAAATATGATGCGATATTGGAGGATGTACAGGATTGCGTGAAACGAGGCCAACCGGTTCTTGTGGGTACGGCATCCATTGAGACCTCCGAGCTGGTTTCCGAGCTGCTGGGCAAGGCAGATGTGGATCACCGGGTGTTGAATGCCAAGCACCATGAGCAAGAGGCGGGGATCGTGGCCCAGGCCGGTCGCCCCGGATCTGTCACCATCGCAACCAATATGGCGGGTCGAGGCACTGATATCGTGCTGGGTGGCAATCTCGAGTCGGAGTTGGAGGAACTGGGAGAGAACCCCGATCCGGCGGAGGTTGACGAACATAAAGCGGCCTGGAAGCAACGTCATCAGCATGTGCTTGATGCCGGTGGTCTGCATGTCATCGGCACCGAGCGGCATGAATCCCGGCGTATCGATAACCAGCTGCGTGGCCGTTCCGGTCGCCAGGGTGATCCGGGGTCGAGCCGTTTCTATCTATCCCTGCAGGACAATCTGATGCGTATATTCGCCTCCGACAAGGTGGGTGGATTGATGCAGAAACTCGGTATGGAGAAGGGCGAGGCGATTGAGCATCCGTGGGTGTCGCGAGCGATCGAGAATGCCCAACGCAAGGTGGAGGGGCGTAACTTCGATATCCGAAAACAGCTGCTGGAATATGACGATGTGGCGAATGATCAGCGCAAGGTCGTGTATGAGCAGCGAAATGAGTTGATGGATACTTCGGATATCTCCGAATCCATCACGGCTCTGCGCAGTGACGTGTTGGACGGCGTCTTTCACAGTTACATACCCAGGGAGAGTATCGAGGAGCAGTGGAATGTGCCCGGCCTTGGCGAGGCGCTGGGCGAGCTGTTCGGTGGCGAATGGCCAATCCAGCAGTGGCTGGATGAGGATCATGATCTGCATGAGGAGACATTGAAACAGAAGATTGCACAGGGCTTGCAGGATATCTATCAGGACAAAGAGGCGCTGGTAGGTACGGAGAATATGCGTCAGTTCGAAAAGGCGATCATGCTCCAGACCCTGGACGGGCACTGGAAGGAGCATCTGGCGGCGATGGACTATCTGCGCCAGGGTATCCACCTGCGTGGATATGCGCAGAAGAATCCGAAACAGGAGTACAAACGCGAGGCCTTCGCCATGTTCTCCGGTATGCTGGACAGTATCAAGGAGGAGGTGATTGGGCTGCTATCCAAGGTCCAGGTGCAGATGCCTGAAGAGATGGCTATCCAGGAACAGCAGTCCAGGGTGGATGAATTCGAGTTCAAGCACGAGACCTTCGAAGGTCTGCCGGAAGAGATGGCGGCACCCGCAGAGATGGCGGAGCAAGAGCAGGAGCCCCATCAACCCTTCGTGCGCGAAGGTCGCAAGATCGGCAGAAACGAGCCCTGCCCCTGTGGATCGGGTAAGAAATACAAACAGTGCCATGGCCGTATAAGTTGATATGAGCCTCCCTCAATTCGCCATCCCCGGGATACGGCTCGGTACCGCGGCAGCGGGTATCAAATATCCCGACAGGGAGGATATGGTGATTGTCGAATTGGCCCAGGGATCGAGCTGCGCCGCGGTTTTCACCCGCAATGCCTTTTGTGCCGCGCCGGTGCAACTCGCCAAGCAACATCTCACCCTGGGACCCCCAAGATTCCTGTTGATCAATTCGGGCAACGCCAATGCCGGCACCGGTGATCAGGGTTTGCAGGATGCTCAAACCAGCTGCCAGGGGCTGGCGCAGGCAGCAGGTTGTAGTACACAACAGGTGCTGCCCTTCTCCACCGGTGTGATCGGTGAAAACCTACCTGTGGCGCGCATGCTCAATGCCGTGCCGGCAGCCATGAATCACTTGACCGTTGATGGTTGGGAAGCGGCCTCCCGGGCCATCATGACCACCGATACCCGGCCGAAACTTCGCTCGCACCATTTTGAGTTCGAGGGTGTAAAAGTAGCTCTCAGCGGAATCGCCAAGGGTGCAGGCATGATCCGACCCGATATGGCGACCATGCTGGCATACCTGGCAACAGACCTCGGGCTATCCCGGGATTTGCTACAGCGCTGTCTGGAGGATGCGGTCGGACCATCATTCAACTCGATTACCGTGGATGGTGATACCTCAACCAACGATGCCTGTGTGTTGATGGCCAGTGG
Source organism: gamma proteobacterium symbiont of Ctena orbiculata (assembly GCA_003094555.1). Lineage (GTDB taxonomy): Bacteria > Pseudomonadota > Gammaproteobacteria > Chromatiales > Chromatiaceae > Thiodiazotropha. The sequence continues at coordinate 675 of NATW01000057.1, read as the reverse complement.
GGCATCCACCCTTGAACCGGTTACAGATCCTGATTCCGAGCTGTATAAGTTGTTTGCCCATGCGGTGAAACAGCTCTGTATGGAGCTGGCGCGAGATATCGTCCGTGATGGTGAGGGGGCAACCAAGTTGGTGGAGATTCTGGTGCAGGGTGCAGCGGTTGAAGAGGAGGCGAGGGGTGTCGCCTATACCATTGCCCACTCCCCCCTGGTGAAAACCGCACTCTTTGCCTCCGATCCCAACTGGGGCAGGATCCTCGCTGCGGTGGGTCGCGCGGGAGTGGTCGATCTGGATATCGATCGGATTGAGATCTGGCTTGACGAGACCTGCATCGTGCGAAACGGTGGCCGGGCGCCGGACTATACGGAGCAAGCGGGTGCCTCGGTAATGAATCAGGAAGAGTTCACCATTCGCGTCAGTCTGGGGCGTGGTGGCGCACAAACACGGGTACTAACCTGTGATCTCTCATATGACTATGTCAAGATCAATGCAGAGTACCGTACCTAGGGCCTGTTAACACTAATCCAATGTACTCTGTTGTGCCTGAAAAAACGCCAATCAAAGCGCACCCCAAGGGCACTTCCTACGGGCGCGAGGAGAGAAGTTTGGTCACTCCAAATGAACGACGAGCAATGCTGAGTGGCGCTTTTTCAGGCGCACCCCAAGGGCACTTCCTT
>NATW01000056.1 GCA_003094555.1 gamma proteobacterium symbiont of Ctena orbiculata | reverse complement strand
TTGTCTATTTTGTCTATTCTTGTCTATTCCTCTTGTCTATTTTCTAGCTACCCCTATCCACCCAATAGACGGTATCACCGATCACGATCCTCTTTTTACTGTCGTCCTCGAATAGAAACAATTCTCTATGCACCAGGCCGTTGTCATGGTGCATCTGTATTGTGAATCCATCGATCTCATAGGCGCCGGTATTTTTAGCGCCATCGTTTCTCTTGGAACTGCTCCCTCCACCGATACGACTCCCGACTGTGGTAACTGTCGACCTCGTCCCTGTTTTGTCACTATGCCCGCTGGCAAGCACCTTCGGACCGATATCGATAATGCCGCCACCGCCCATCAGGCTGCTGCGCGACAACTCGAAGCGACCATTCGACATCAACCTGACAGAAGATTTGTGGGAACCGAAATTTGCGCTGCCACTGGCATTGATAAACTTGTTATTGATCCTTTCATCACGCTTGCCGGGCACGGCTTTATTACCCTTGATCTCTTCCCACTTGCCCACTTTAGGGCGCTTGACCTGATATTTACCACCACGTCTGCGCCAATGGCCCCACCTGCTCTCACCCTCGAGGCGCTTGGAAGTCGCCATGTTGAAATCCGCCGGGGGTGTACGCGCATCGATGTAGGCTGTGCCGTCCTCAAAGAGAAAATAGGTTGTCGGTTCCAGCTTGCCAAGCATCACATTGATATCGGTTTTTATCCATACCGTTTCCAGCTCATCCGCTACCCCGTCACCAGGAGCGGTACGTATTTGCGCCTGTAGTTCGCTGGCGGTCAATGATTTCGCAGCTTTCGATGACTTCTTTTTCTTGTTACTGCTGTTACTGCTGTTACTGCTGTTATTGCGTAATTTTACTGTTGCCGGATGAGTCAAGACAGGCGCACTTAATTCCACCTTTGGCAGGCTTTCTCTGACATCTGCGGCAACCTTCTCAAGTGCAAATCCATACCGCAATACCAACCAGATGTCCTGGTTGGAAATCATTTGAATGATATAGGCTTGATCATCGTTCAGTTGTCCGCCGTAATAGCCGACACTGAACTTCTCACCATCTGGCGCAATATAGCTGTTGGCTGCACCTAAATGGTCATTTTCTTCCGGCTTGATATTCCAACTCTCCAATGGCTCACCCAACTGATTCTGCATAGCTACGATCTTGGCGGAAAACCATTCACGCAGATTGCCCCCAGCCAGTGACTCCGGCGGTGATGCCCGGTAAAGAAAAGTCTTGCCATCAGCAATGGATTTCGGTGTGTAGACCAATAGACCATTTTGCTGACCCTTTTCCCAGCCGTCGAGTGCGTAGCTGAATGTTGGGTTGATTAAGAATAGAACTATTATGATGATTGTATGGAACCGCACGATCTCTCTCCCTGACTATCAATATAATGCAGCGGTTTATCGCAAATAAAAAAAAGCGCGCTATCCAGACGCTATTTTCATACGTGCATATTACGACTGTTAGTGCAAATGCTTACAACTTTCCCTCATGACATCCTATCGAAGATTTCAAATCATGACGTTCAGTGTTGGATAAAAACCAATCACACAACCAATCAGAAACAAATAAGTCACATAAATTTAACTAAACACTGAAGTATAAGAAGAATAACCGCCATCACCCATGTATATCAAGGCAGAAAACTGGGGCCTGGATATTCCTGAATTAAGCCTCGATCTATTCAATCCCTGGATTTCCGGCTGAATCCGCCCTCTTACACTATCTTCTTGGCCTTCCGGCTTAGTTCAGGCAACAGGCCGCCAGGTAACCTATCCTTGTGTTGCTGTGCTATGTAGAGATGTGTGAAAACCCAGAGCTATGTAAACCAGTCTGAATCTGGCGAGACCCGCGTAGCAGGTAGCAGCTCCAGCGGTGGTGGCAATACCCCTTTGGCCTATAAGTACTGGATTCGGGATCAGGTCTTGCAATCAAGCACCTATTCCGTAGATTTAAGTCGTCAGCGCCCTTTAAACAAACCAACTCTATAGCCAATAAAAAAGCCGCCCGAAGTCCAACACCGGGCGGCTTTTCTGCTTCAACAATCAAGCAATCAACTTAACCGCAATCTCCTGCCCCCGCTGGGCCGACTCCACATAATCATCCATCTTGTCGAAGTTGAGGTACTTGTAGATCTCCGGCGCCATGGAGTCGATCTTGCTGGCGTAGGCCATGTACTCCTCCACTGTCGGCAGCTTGCCCATGACGGCGGCCACTGCGGCCAGCTCCGCTGATGACAGGAAGACATCGGCGCCCTGACCCAAACGATTGGGGAAGTTACGCGTGGATGTCGATACCGCTGTGGAACCCGCTGCGATACGTGCCTGGTTACCCATGCAGAGGGAGCAGCCGGGCATCTCAGTGCGGGCGCCGGCGCTGGCGTAGATGTTGTAGACACCCTCCTCCATCAACTGCTGCTCATCCATCTTGGTGGGCGGCGCCAGCCAGAGGCGGGTCGGGATCGATTCACCCGAGGACTCCAGCAACTTGGCAGTCGCACGGAAGTGACCGATGTTGGTCATGCAGGAGCCGATGAAGACCTCGTCGATCTTGGTGCCGGCGATCTCCGACAGGGGTTTCACGTCGTCCGGATCGTTGGGACAGGCCAGCAGCGGCTCCTTGATCTCGGACATGTTGATCTCGATGACCTCGGCGTACTCGGCGTCCGCATCGGCACGCATCAGGCTCGGGTTCTCCAGCCACTCCTCCATGGCCCGGGCGCGACGCTCCAGGGTGCGGGCGTCTTCGTAGCCGTTGTCGATCATCCAGCGCAGCATGGTGATGTTGGAGTGCAGGTACTCGGCCACAGACTCATCCGACAGCTCGATGGTACAGCCACCGGCGGAACGCTCGGCGGAGGCGTCGGAGAGCTCGAAGGCCTGTTCCACAGTCAGATCGGGCAGCCCCTGGATCTCCAAAATGCGGCCGTTGTAGATGTTCTTCTTGCCCTTCTTCTCCACCGTCAGCAGACCCCGCTGCAGGGCGGCGTAAGGAATCGCATTTACCAGATCACGCAGGGTGATGCCGGGCTGCATCTCACCGGTGAACTTCACCAGCACCGACTCAGGCATATCCAGCGGGATCACGCCCAGGGCCGCACCGAAGGCGACCAGACCGGAACCGGCGGGGAAGGAGATACCCAGGGGAAAGCGGGTGTGGGAGTCACCGCCGGTGCCCACCTGATCCGGCAGCAGCATGCGGTTGAGCCAGGAGTGGATGATGCCGTCACCGGGACGCAGAGAGACACCGCCACGATTCTGGATGAAGTCCGGCAGGGTGTGCTGGGTGTTGATATCCACCGGCTTGGGATAGGCGGCGGTGTGGCAGAAGGACTGCATCACCAGGTCGGCGGAAAAGCCGAGACAGGCCAGCTCTTTCAGCTCGTCACGGGTCATGGGACCGGTGGTGTCCTGAGAGCCGACGGTGCTCATGCGTGGCTCGCAGTAGGTGCCGGGACGGATCCCCTCCACGCCGCAGGCCTTGCCGACCATCTTCTGGGCCAGGGTGAAGCCCTTGCCCGAATCTTCAGGATCCACCGGACGACGGAAGATGTCGGTGGCACCCAGGCCCAAGGCTTCACGGGCCCGCTCGGTGAGGGAACGGCCGATGATCAGGGGAATACGACCGCCCGCCTTGGCCTCGTCCAGCAGCACCTCGGTCTTGAGAGAGAACTCGGATATTACTTCACCCGATTCGCTCTCGATCTTGCCCTCGTAGGGCTTGACCACGATCACGTCACCCATACCGAGCTTGTCCACCGGACACTCGATGGGCAAGGCACCGGAGTCCTCGACGGTATTGAAGAAGATGGGTGCGATCTTGCCCCCCAGCACCACACCTCCCTGGCGCTTGTTGGGCACGAAGGGGATGTCGTCGCCCATGTGCCAGAGCACCGAGTTGGTGGCCGACTTGCGCGAGGAACCGGTACCCACCACATCGCCTACATAGGCCAGGGGGTTACCCTTCTGCTTGAGTGACTCCAGGCTGGTGATCGGACCGATCTTGCCCTGCTCATCAGGGGTGATGCCCTCACGTTCGTTCTTCAGCATGGCCAGGGCATGCAGCGGTATATCGGGTCGGGACCAGGCATCCTGGGCGGGGGAGAGGTCGTCGGTATTGGTCTCGCCGGTGACCTTGAAGACAGTCAGCTTGATCTCCGCCGGCACGTCTGGCTTGCGCTTGAACCACTCGGCATCGGCCCAGGACTCCATGACAGCCTTCGCATTCACGCTGCCGGCATCGGACTTCTCCTTCACATCATGGAAGGCGTCGAACATCAGCAGGGTGAACTTCAGCTGCTCGGCGGCCAGTTCGCCAAGCTCGCTGTCGTCCATCAGGCCGATCAGGGGCTGGATGTTGTAGCCCCCGAGCATGGTACCGAGCAACTCAACCGCCTTACGCTTATCCACCAGCGGACTCTCAGCCTCACCCTTGGCCACCGCGGCAAGAAAACCCGCCTTCACATAGGCGGCATCGTCCACCCCCGGCGGTACCCGGTTGGTAAGGAGATCCAGCAGGGTCTCCTCCTCACCTGCCGGAGGACTATTCAACAGTTCCACCAGATCGGCGACCTGCTGCGCATCCAGCGGCAGCGGAGGAATTCCCTGTTTGGCGCGTGCTTCGACGTGCTGGCGATAGGCTTGGAGCATGGATGACCTCACTTCGGTTAGGGGGACCCGCCATCACTGGTGGCGTCCTGAGTTATGCAAACCCGGTTATACCGGTGTCTGGGTGGGGAAGATAGCAGAGGCAAATCCATACGTATAATGGATTGTTCTCATATATATCATAATTATTTTGCATGCTATTATCTCTACCATCATGGATCTGCAACTCCTGAAATCGCTACTGACTGTGGCAGACTCTGGCTCCATCACCGAGGCGGCAGACCGCATAGGCCTCACCCAGCCCGCCCTCTCGCGCCGGTTGCAACAGCTGGAGGAGCACTTCGGTGCGGAACTGTTATCCCGCGGGCGCAAAGGTGCACAACTGACCGAAATCGGTCGCTTGGTGGAGAGCGAGGCACGCATCTTGGTTACCCGCTACGACCATCTGCGCGAACAGGTGCGCGCCCACCAGGGACTGGAGGGGGGCACAGTGCGCATCGGTGGTGGCGCCACGGCTGTCTCCTATCTCCTGCCCAAAGCGATCGCCAACTTTCAACATCGCCACCCGGCAGTTAAATTCCAACTCAAGGAGGCAGGCAGCAACGAGGTTGCCCAGGATGTACTGAACGGCCACCTGGAGCTGGGATTGGTGACCCTGCCGGTGAAGACCCGTGATCTTTCTGTCTGGCCTCTGCTCACCGATCGAATTGTCCTTGTCACTCCTAGTCGACACCCACTTAACCGAAAGCGCCACATCAACGCCAGGGAACTGGAGGGAATGTCTTTTGTCGGTTTCGAGGCGGATACAGCGGTTCGCCAGATCATCGACGCTACCCTGCGCGATGCCGGTGTAACGATGAATGTGGTCATGGAGCTACGCTCCATCCCCGCCATCCTACGCATGGTGGCCACCACCGGTAATCTGGCCTTCGTCAGCAAACTTGGGGTGGACAGTCTGGAAGATGTGACAGAGATCAGGGTAAAAGATTTGAAGATCGAACGTGAGCTGGCGGTGATAACCCGACGGGGTATCCCCCTTTCACCAGCGGCACAGGCCTTCGCTGATCTGCTGCGGGAAGCAGTGTCAGTCAGCTAGGGCCTGTGGGCCCCTGTCTATTTGGCGGAGAGGGAGGGATTCGAACCCTCGGACCCCCTAGGGGATCACCTGATTTCGAGTCAGGCCCGTTCGGCCACTCCGGCACCTCTCCTCGTCGGACCGTGATCCAGGTATGGTTAATAATGACAGGTGTAACTGCCCGCTACTGGGTCTCTGCGTGTTATAAAACCAGTTAATTGTCTAAAATCAATGCCTCAGCTGTCAAAAGAGGTAACCATACATTGGCTGAACCGCCTTATTCTATACTAAATGAGCTAGAGTTAAGGACTAAGAGGTCATTCTCTGGGCAGTTCCGTCAAACTGTTTTGCTTACCATGGAGTCTATAACCATTCCGCTAGTCATAATAAAAAGTAATAACCTGCCACTGAGTTAGATGCAGCCAATACTACCTAAACTGCTGGTCACTCTCTGTCTGCTTAGTCTTGTTTCAGCGTTGGGCAGTTGCAGTATCCCTCCTCCCCTGGTGGAGCGTATCAAGGCTTCCGGTGAGCTTATCGTCGCTACCCGGAATAGCGGCACGACGCTGTATGAAGGTTCTGAAGGACTGACCGGCTTTGAATATGAATTGGTACAACTCTTTGCCAAGGAGCTTGGGGTCAAGGCCCACTTCATCATTCCCAAGCACTTCGACTATCTGCTTCCCACCGTGATCAATGGGGACGCCCATCTGGCAGCTGCCGGGCTGACAGTCACCCCGGAACGGGAGGCCGAAATTCGTTTTGGTCCCTCTTACCAGGAGATTACCCAGCAGGTGGTTTATCGCGTTGGCAACAAGCGCCCGAGAAAGATCGAAGACCTGATCGGCAAGCAACTGCATGTCCTCGCCGCCAGCAGCCACGAACAGGAGTTGCAGCGATTGAAGCAGACCCACCCGACACTGGAGTGGGTCAGCCATACCGATCTGGAGAGCGCCGAATTGATGCAGATGGTGCAGGAGGAAAAAATCGACTTCACCATCGCCGACTCCAATGAATTCTCCGTAACCCGTCGTTTCATGCCCTATCTCAAGGTCGGCTTCGACCTGACCCAACCCCAGCCCCTGGCATGGGCCATGGCCCACGCGGAGGATGCCAGCCTGTTCGAGGCGATGGAGGCGTTTTTCAACAACATCCGTGAAAACGGCACCCTGGCCCAGTTGATCGAGCGTCACTACGGCCATATCGGCCGGCTCAACTTCGTCGAACTGCGCACCTTCGTCAAGCACATAAACAACCGACTACCGAAATACCAGGACTACTTCGAGGAGGCAGCTGAAATTACCGGTATCGATTGGCGCATGCTGGCCGCCATCGGTTATCAGGAGTCACACTGGAATCCCAAGGCAAAGTCACCCACAGGGGTGAGAGGGATCATGATGCTCACCCTGGCCACCGCCAAGCAGATGAAGATCGAGAGCCGGCTCGATCCGAAACAGAGCATCATCGGGGGTGCAAAATATCTGCGATATATCGAAAAACTATTACCTGAGAGGATTCAGGAGCCGGACAGGTTATGGCTGACACTGGCTGGTTACAATGTGGGTTTCGGTCACCTGGAGGATGCACGCATCCTGACCGAACACCTGGAAGACGATCCTGATAAATGGGCCGAGGTAAAGAAACATCTGCCGAAACTGAGTCTCAAGAAGTGGTATACCAGCCTTAAACGCGGCTATGCCCGCGGTAAGGAGCCGGTCAACTACGTGGACAATATCCGCGCCTACTATGAATTGCTGAAATGGCAACTAAAGCAGATGGAGCTGGCAAAGCAAGCGCAACAGAATCCCCCTCACGCACTTTCCATCAACCCCGAGGCGCTATAGCCAATCGGTCAGTTGCACACCGAAACCAAGACGATGACTCTCCGCGTTATAGTCGATCAGACTTTCACCATAGCCATTGAAATACTGCAGATATCCACGCCACCGCCCATGAATGGGAAAACTCCAATCGAGCTGCAGCGTGTCTCGGCTTTCACCGTCAAACAGGTTTCGCAACATCAGGCTGAAGGTCTGATTCTCTCGCTTGTAGATTCCACGTAATTCATATCTGCCAAGAAAATCATCGATGTCCGGGTTGTCATCATTGTCCTCAGGTATGCGATACCAGGGTTTTATGCTCACCAGATAATTGTCTTTCTCAAAGATAAAGTTGGCATAGGCACGATTCCAGCTGCGCGACAGATAACCTCCCTGTCCGTTGGACTGATGCACCACCCCATACTGCTGCAGCACGTTTCTCCAGCCAAATAGCTGCCAGTCATTGGGTATCGCCAGAAACAACTCAGGTTCATGCATAGTTTCGCGGAAAGGAGATGAGATATCCCGATTGAAGGCCTGCCAGAATGAAAGGTTGGTATAGGCGGCATAGAGATCCGCACGGGTGTCGAACAGGGAATCCACTATCGGTATCTTGAAACTGAGTTGAAATTTCATCTCCAGACGGTCGAATTCAGAGGGCGGGGTGTTGTAGACCTCGTAGTTCGGTTTATCGTTGTAGGATGCCAGCAATACATAGTTCTGTTTATGCGGGGAGAGCACAAAAGGGTTGGAACGGGTCTCCATCTCCGCATGGAGGCGTCTCTCCACCAGTGAAATGCTCTTCTCCGTTACCGGAGCCAAGGGCTCACTGTCACTGACTGTGGGATGGGCGAGAGGATCGGGAAGATCCAGGCATAGTCTTTTCAACTCACCGATACGCATTTCATGGTCCGCATCCTGTAGCTGTTCCCAGATACAGCGCTCATAATCAGCCAATGGATCAGCAAATACACTGCCTTGCCCCAGCATCGCAATCAGAATTATGCCAATGCAGAGAATTTGAAGCTTGGGGTACATCACCTATAACTCCCGTTGATTTTTGTCATCTTTTACGTCGAAAGAAATCTTTGAGCAGATCAGTAGCGCGCTGCTGCAGCACTCCCCCTTTCACTGCCACACCATGATTGAATCGTTGATCCGTTGGTAACAGATCAAAGACACTGCCGGCTGCCCCCCCCTTGGGATCGTCGGCGGCATAGATCACCCGCTCAACACGGGCATGTACGATAGCTCCCGCACACATCGGGCATGGCTCTAGGGTGACATACAGTGTGCTGCCCGGCAGCCGGTAGTTACCTATCCTGGACGCAGCGTCACGTAGCGCTACGATCTCGGCATGAGCAGTTGGATCATGCAGCCCGATGGGTTGGTTCCAGCCCTCGCCGATAACCTTACCGTCCAACACAACCACAGCACCTACCGGCACCTCACCCTCGGATTCCGCCCTTTGCGCCAGCAGCAGTGCCTGCTGCATGAATTTTCGATCACTCAGTTCCACTTCATCGACTTCCATCGATCAGTCCTAAAGCTGCGCGGTTCGGCCCAACTCCCAATCCCTTGAAAGCAAATCCGACAAATACAAGAAAAGGTTGTGTTGTTCGATGGTCAGAAGTGTCAATAGCATTCAAAAACCCGTTTTCGGTTAAACTGCAGACCTTACATTATGAAGCAGGTCAGCGGTGCTTGCCAGGTGCGCTATACTGAAGATCAATACGCCCTCCAACGGAGCCCCCCTTTCATGCCGGTAACCAGACTAAGCGATGAGAACCGACGGGCCTTTCTCAGCCACAGACGCCAGGTCTCCATCAGCAATAACAGCGGTGAGATACAGATCGTCTACAACCTGGATATGGGCCGTGTGCACTACAGCCCGCAGACTCAATATCTCTACTTTTGCAACTCCGTTGTGGTGGATATCCGCTGCATTATAGAATCGGTGCTCACGGGCCTTGAGCAGACGTGCGAAATCGAGTGCGTCTATCTCGATACCAACCAGTGTCTCCCAGCGGCGAGCCGCGTGCGGCTCACCCAGGAGTCGCGAAACCCGGTCTGCGTGGCACTACGCATGCAAGGCATTCAGGTCACTACCGGGACGCCCTGAGCAGCAACTGGTCGAAGCCGGGATAGTTATCCCTCTCTATGGTGTATTTCTCCACCGCATCGGCCCACTCCAGTTGATCTCGTAACCGCTGCTTCAGGCTCACCGGATTTGCCGTCCTGCTGCCACCGACCACATCGACGCCCCTGGAGAACAGGGGGTCGGGCAGACACCCGGCGGTCGGCCCGATCACCGCCACCCGCTGGGCATGGCCGGAGTGGGCGAGGATCTCATCCAATGAATCGTTGAGCAGGGTGGCCGCGGTACAGAGGATCTTGTTGCAGTCGCGCAAGGCACGCGGGTCGAGGGTCACCCGGAAAAGATCACCTTGTTGTACGAATTCCGCTCTCTTTTCGATCACACACAAGCGCACACCCTGTTCGCGCAGACGCTCCACCAACGGTGGGAAATAGCCCACCATACCGATATGGTCGGTTGGTGAAAACGCCATCTTCGCCATTGAATTTGTCTGTGTATCCGGCTCATACCCGGAAATACGAAAGAGATGCTGGGTTACCGCGCTGATGGCACCGAGCCCCATGCTCCGCGCCAACGGATCAGACTCACCATAGTGACGCGCCAACATGATTGGCGATTTGCCCCGCCAGGCATCCGCATCGATCTCGGTGTGCAAACGCTGCATGGTGTCATCCAGCAGGGTATAGAAAAAACCCATGCTGCCGTCTTGCAGACAGATGGCTGCGAACTCGGCATCGTGTATCTGCGGGGAGTCGGGTCTCGGCAGGATGATCTCCTCGATGACCGGGAGTTCGATGCTGTGAGCAATACGTTCCGTGGTCTCGATCAGTTCCCGGGCTATCTGCATCGGTCAAGCCTCGAAGTGTTGGCGGATCCTGGATCGTTATTCATGGATGGCTGCATCCTCAATATGGCGGCGACCTAATGGTTGATTTGGGCAGGATAGCTTTTGTTGGCTTACGTTTTCAAATCATACAACCACCAACCGATAATCTTTGAGATAGAGGATATAGGTAGCGTTATTCGCTGCAACCGGGTTTCCGCAATTTGTGGTAATCAAGGTGGTTTTCAGACTGGATGGATGCTAGCGTTGAAATACTTAACAGCAGGTTATGTAAACATTACGGATGCGATGACTTTTCAGACAGGGAATGTTATGTCACAGGTTAAACCCAGCATCCCAGGAAGATGATCGAGTTGCAGAGTCGCGCCAAGTTGATCGAGCAACTTGGCAGTTTCAACGAGAATCCCGGAGCAAGACCACGGCAGTGATTACTGAAAGCGCAGTTGCAACGAATCAACCAGCAAGTGGCATGACACAATTCCTTCCACGGTTTTTAGCATTGTAGAGTTGCATGTCAGCCAGTTTTATCCATTGCTCCATATCCAGAGCAAGACTGGTAATGATAACCGGAATGGAGTATT
>NATW01000055.1 GCA_003094555.1 gamma proteobacterium symbiont of Ctena orbiculata | reverse complement strand
GGAGAGCCTGCTGATCCTGGTGGATCTGAATAAATTACTGACGGATGAGGAGTGGCAAGAGATCAGCATGTATTGATCCGGTATCGGTGCGTAGATGGTGAAAAATCTCTCCTTGCAACTCGTCAGTCCAGGCAGTGGTGGATAATTCCTGATATGCGTCCCGCACGGGGTTTTTGTCCCTGGCACGGTTTTTCGGCTATTCTTTTACAAATCAACAGTACGAGTGAGGCGAAAAAGCGTTCATTTCGAAAAGGAAGCCAGATATGCCTGAAATCGGAGGACAAAATCCACTCATTCCCCTGACGCCGGTAAAACCGACTAAACCGCCGTTGCGCCGTGAGCGCCCCAGATCCGTTGAAGATCGTAAACAGAAACAGCAGAGGAAACCGAAACAAAATGAGGATGATGGAAAACCGCATATCGATGAGTATGCCTGATAATCCTCTCTATTGCCGGTAGGATGACAGACATGACGGGTGGTGATGCGACACTTTTCTGGTTCGGTCTGTTGCCAATGGTACTGCTGTTGTTGGTTCTGGTGGTCGTGTTTATAATCTTCGAGCGCAATCGAAGTGAGTCGTACAAGCAGCTACAACGGGAAGTCGAAACCTTAAAACAGACCGTCAGTGCCCTCTGTTCCAGTGCGGTTGGTGTGGATAAGCGCGTGAATCGCCTGGAACGCCATGGCAGGGATTTAGAGGAGCGTCAAGAGAATATCGAACACAGCAGTCAGCAGGGCGAGCCTCCCTATAGCGATGCTATCCGTATGGTGCATGCTGGCGCGGGACCGGAACAGCTGGTCTCGGAACTGGGGATCAGCCGGGATGCCGCCGATCTGATTATCATGATTCACGGCATGAAGCGTGAAGACGCCTGAGGATTCTCCAGTACCTCTGCTTGGTTTCGCAGCCTACAGCGGCACCGGTAAAACCACCCTCCTTAAACAACTGATTCCCCTATTGCGTGAGGCCGGTTTGAGGCTGGGTGTGATCAAGCATGCCCATCACCAAGTGGAGGTTGATCAACCGGGAAAGGACAGCTATGAACTGCGCAAAGCAGGTGCCGGCAGGGTGCTGCTCGCCAGCTCCAGGCACTGGGCGCTGATGGTGGATGAGTCACAAGAGCGCGAGCCTGAGCTGCCGGAGCTTCTGACACGGCTCGATTGCGGCGATGTGGATCTGGTGCTGGTTGAGGGTTTCAGGGACCTGGAGTTCCCCAAGATTGAGCTGCATCGCCGTGCACTGGGTAAACCCCTGCTGTTTCCTGCTGATAGCTCAATCATTGCCATTGCCAGCGACAATGGGATAGGGGAAGCGACAGATCTACCCCAACTGGACCTCAATGATCCGGCAGCGATTGCCGATTTCATACATAACTATTGCGCCAGTTTCAGCCCGGCTGAGGTAAACAGAAGCGCAGGATAGCCGATTACTTCTCGGCCGTGATGTAGCAGATCCATCCGGCATCCGCCTCACCTTCGCTGACGGGGAGAAAGATCCCATCGGGTTCGTCGTCTTCATCGAATCCCTGCCAGTAGAAGGTCACTTTGCTGAAACCCACCTCATTCAGCAGTTCATGGATCTCCGGCAGGCTCCATAGCCGCCAGTCGTAGCTGAAGGCGCGCTGCATGCGTGAGCCGTCCTCAAACTCAAAGTGGATGTGGCAGATCAGGTTGCCACTGATGGGGTCATATTTCTCCTGTTCCCAGATGTAGGTGAAGGTAGTATTCCCATCCTCGATATCACGCTCCTCCTCCATCTCCTTATAGGAGTCATAGCCGCCATAGGCATCCATGAAGAGTATGCCGTCATCGGCCAGTTGCCGGTGAACCCGCTGAAAATAGTTTTTCAGCTCAGTACGTTCCTTGAACAGCCAGTAGCTGAAATTCATGGCTGAAATGATCTGCATCGGTTCGGTATCCACCGAGAGTACGTTTTCACCGATCAGCCTGATGCGATTCCGCTGCGACGATTTGAGCCTCTGCAGTTGATTGTCCCGCCCCCAATCCAGCACTTCCTTATCCAGATCGACTCCGATCGCTTGATTGGATTTGCGTCGGCGTACCCATTCACAACAGACGTTCGCGGTACCGCAGAAATCCTCCCTCAGGCGCTTTGCCCGCTTGCCATGTATCTTCTTGTACATATCATCGACGAAATCGATCTCCGCCTCTGCGCACTGTACAGAGAGTTCATAGAGGTGGTGACGGTCGGCTGACTTTGCCATCGAAGGGGATTTTTTCTTTCTTTTCGCCATGGTAATTCGTTAATCAGTCAGGTGATACGGGTATTCAATAACCCAATAAAGCAGTAACATCATTGGTATTGACCGGCGAACTATACTCCTAAATAGGGCCCTAAAAAACAGACGGGGCTTGGATTGACCAAAGATGTCCATCGGTACACTTTTCTCAACCCCCATCACCCCGTCCTAGTAGCGACACGAATATTATCTAAGTTACTGTTAGGGAAGACGTATTAGGTGTATCAGTCTTACAAGACACATCCTAAAGGAGAGCTAATCAGAGGTGGGGACATGGCAATAGCAATCACACTCAAAGAGTATCTGCAAAATAGTGGCGTCAATTTTGAAATCATCGATCATCGGCGTACCGATTCCACCCTGCATACCGCAGAAGCAGCCCATATACCGGGCGACAGGATGGCCAAGTCGGTCCTGCTCGGGGATGACGAGAGCTACCTGCTTGCGGTTATACCCGCCACACATCGGCTCCAACTCGACCAGTTGAAGCAACTGACCGGGCGTAAACTCAACCTTATTTCCGAGGATGAACTGCAACAGGCCTTCGCCGATTGCGAAACCGGCGCGGTACCGCCAACAGGCCTGCCCTACGGCATCGAGACCCTGGTCGATGCAAGCCTGTTGAAACAGCCCGATCTCTATTTCGAATCCGGCGATCATGGGAAATTAATCCACATCAGTGTCGACAAATTCAGGGAACTGGAGTCCAGCGCCATCGTTGCAGAATTCAGCAGACATCTTTAGCTATTTGATTCCGGAGATGAACTGGTTTAATCTTGCGCCTCCAAAATTCCGGAGAGATGTCCGAGTGGCTGAAGGAGCACGCCTGGAAAGTGTGTATACGTTAATAGCGTATCGAGGGTTCGAATCCCTCTCTCTCCGCCAAATAAAAAGGGGCCCATCAGGGCCCCTTTTTATTTGACGGATAGCGAGGCCTAGATTTGAACCCTTCGTTCGACCAGGCGCAAAGCGCCGCAGGAGGCCGAGCGTAGCGAAGGCACCCCGAAGGGGTGAGCCGTAAGGCGAATCACCAGGAGCGTAGCGACGCAGAACATCGTCGCGTAGCGATGATGGCCCGAAGGGCGAGGCCGCAGGCCGAGTAATCCCTCCCCTCAGTCGGCACCCAAGCCATGGAGTCCCGCAGCCCCCCTCTCAAAGCCTACAGGTGACACACGGACCTGGATCAGGCAGCAAGATCCCCATATGCCATTGACAAAAGGGCAACAAATCTTCAGAATTCGCGTTCCACAAAAAGCGCCCGTAGCTCAGCTGGATAGAGTACCTGGCTACGAACTAGGGGGTCGGAGGTTCGAATCCTTCCGGGCGCGCCATATTGAAAAAGGGGGTCTGCGTCAGCAGTCCCCCTTTTTTAATATGTTGTCCAGATGGCCTCGAACCTCCGACTTCAAACAGCCGGTTCGACCAGGACCGGAGGTCCGCAGCACGAGCGCGGAGCGCGAGACATCCTTCCGGGCGCGCCATATTGAAAAAGGGGGATCCGCAAACGAGGACGACCGATATTATGCCACCTTGATCCGCACTACCTTCATTACATCCATATCTATTCCAGCCACACTATCCGTATCGGAATAGTAAGTCAGATTGACCCGTTGACCTGCGAGACTTTTATAACGCTTCTTCCTTTTATATTTGAATGGGACATCAGTGCCTTCAATCAATAGTGTGTTGATTATCCATTCCCCACTCTCACGCTGAACATGAGACATAACTTTCTTCATCTCTGAGTGGGTTAAATCCCGATGAGCTTTGAGCAAATCGTCTACAGGTGATTTCATTTTAAACTCTGCCTAAATGCAGGATGCAAATAAAGGGCAAATCAGTAACATGATGAACTGTGAGGAAACAATACCAGAATAGCAATTCTGCTACATAGGTGGATGACCCAATTAAGTCAGAGCTTCTAGGTCTCGGACAAGGCCATCTGAACCAGATCGCGCACCACACTGGTTTCAAAAGGTTTGTCGCAGATGGCAGACACACCCGACTGCTGTACAGCGGCCAAGCGGCTTTCGTTCGCTTCGCTGGTTACCATCAGTACGGGGATTGAGGCCTGATTGCTGGCTGTACGGATGTGATCCACCAACTCCTTGCCATCCATGTTCGGCATGTTGTAGTCGGTGACCACCAGATCAAAGTAGTTGTTGGCGATTATCTCTACCGCCTCCCGGCCATCCCGTGCCTCGCGGATGTGCTCTATTCCCAGAACATTGAGTACCCGGCTGATGTGCTTGCGCGCCATACTGCTGTCATCCACCACAAGAACCTTGAGATCCTCGGGACAGAAGTTGTCCAGTTCAAGCAGTGTGGGGTCGATATATTCCAGTACCGAGTTCATGGCGATACGAAGTTCTGCCGGCTTGAACGGCTTGGGCAGGATCGCCACGGCACCCGCTTGCCGAATCGGATCGAGATAACGGAAACGGGTCTCGCTGGAGATGAGCATGAAAGCCATTTTTTCCAGGTCGGGATCGTTACGCATGGTGTGCACCAGATCGGTGCCGGTCATGTCCGAAAGATAGAGCGTGCTGATGGTAAGATCAGGGTGGTCGGTACGCATCGCCTGCAGCGCTTCCTGTCCGGTTTTTACCGTGATTATCTGCGCTATACCCAGTTGAGTGAGCTGTTGCTTAATGGCGCGTTGCTGGGTAGATGATGGTTCGACGAGTAATACCAACAGTTCTTCCAGATGCACTTTAGCCACCAATTAATTTTCATGTATCTGGTTTGTAATCGGTTGCAGACTGTGGAACTTTAATCCCGACTTCTCACCAGGTCCTGGATTTTGGCATTCTGATACATGTCAGGAGATAGTCCAACGTTATGCGCAGGTAAATACCAAGCGTGCCTTGCATGGGCGCACCCTCTATCCATGAGGCTCCAGGGATACACTTCAGACAAGCGGATTTCATGATGAGTAAGAATTTAATCCATTCATACTACAAATTGAGCAACACCGTCACGAAATGACCAGTCGACATCGTGATTTTCCGCAATCGTGATCAGAACATTCGCGGGATCGATACCGGGGTTTTTTGCCAGGTTTTCAACACATTTTTTGTAAAAGGCCTGTTTCGCCTTGTTTGAACGTCCTGCACGCATGATCAGAAACATCATCACTCGATCACCATCACGCTCCTGGAATTGCAGGCAATGGGGTTCCACTTCATGAACGATTTGATAGCGGTCATCGTCGGGAAAGTCCATGGTTTCGATGACCGCGGAGTTTATGCCTTCGGTAACGGCTTTAATATAGTCAGGGGATTTACCCTTGAGTATGGAAATATTGACTAGCGGCATGGCAAAACCTCTTCTGTTAACAGATCTGATTGGATATCTACAAAGCAGCAGGATATGGAACTACTAGGTTATATCTCACAGGAATTCAATATTTATTCTGTGCGAACAGTCTTCATTCCCGATTGGCGGGTACTGCTACAGCTTCAGTCTGCAACCTGTTGTGTTCCGGTATAAAGCGGGACAGCAAGGCATATAGTCCTGTGGTTGTTAGCATCAAAATGGCGAAGAATCCGTAGTAGTCGGCCCCCTGCAGCAGATCACTCCCCTCGATGGTGAAATTGACCATGCTGGTGAAGAGATTTCCCAAAGCAATGGACATCATGAAGAAGGCCATGACGAACGACTTCATCCGATTGGGCGCCTGGGTATAGGAGAACTCCAGGCAGGTGATGGAGACCATCACCTCGCCACTGGTGAGCACCAGGTAGGCGAGTAGCTGCCAGGCCACGGACGGAGTCTGCCCGAGGTCAATTTGGTGTTGTGCCCAGCCCGAGATGACGAAGGCAAGGGCCGCCAGCAGCATACCGAAACCGATCTTGCGCAGGGCGCCTAATCGCCAGCGGCGCTGAATCCTGGGATAGATGAGATAGGAGAAGGTGGGCACCAGCAGCATCACCAGCAGGGGGTTGGCGGCCTGTATCTGCGCCGGCAGGATCTCGACTCCAAACAGATTGCGATCCATCGATTGAGCCTGGAGTACCCAAGCTGAACCGCTCTGGTCATACAGGGCCCAGAAGACGGCGACGAAGAGATAGAGACCGAAAAGCCGTGCCAGGGTGATTAACCCATCACGGCTGAGGGTCTCGCGTACAAATTCCCAGCCCCCTGGCGGGATATGAACAAAACGGTGTCGCCCGCTCCAGAAGAGTAGGGTGGCGATAACCATCAATACCCCAGGCACGCCGAAGGCCCAGGATGGTCCTATCTCATGCAATAGCCAGGGAGTGGCCAGGATGGAAAAGAAAGCGCCCAGGTTGATGGCAAAGTAGAACCAACCGAAGGCACGGGGCAGCAGCTGTGCATTGGTGCGCCCGAACTGATCCCCCAGATGGGCAGAGACACAGGGCTTTATTCCCCCTGAACCCAGGGCGATCAAACCCAGTCCCAGCAACAGGCCCAGGCGGGTGTGGTCCAGGGCCAGGGCGAAGTGGCCGAGACAGTACACAAGGGAGAGCAAGATGATGGTCCGGTACTTACCCAGCAGGCCATCGGAAATCAATGCGCCCAGAAGAGGGGTGATATAGACGGCGGAGACAAACAGATGAAACCAGCCCTTTGCCTCCTCTTCGTTCATGCTATCGGCAACACCGTCGCTATTCACCAGGTACTGGGTCATGAAGACCACCAGAATTGCCCGCATGCCGTAAAAACTGAATCGTTCGGCGGCTTCATTACCGATGATGAAGGGGATGCCCGCCGGCATGTGGCGGGAGGGGAGGGGGGCGGTGTGATATTCAGTCACGTATCAGAGCTGCTCCAGGGTGATCTAATTCACCTATCATAACCAATTACTTGAATGCGCGCCGGGGTGAACTGAATAACCGGAAGCAATGAATCAGGCTTAAGGGCAGAATCTAAATCGAAAGCAGTCCCTTGATCCAATCTATAAGATCGTAGATTCTGCCTACGAAAGTATCCTTTGGACGATATCCCTTGGGGAGTGATTGAGTGGCATTTTTCGCAATGGCATCAAGCAGCATATTCAGGCGGCGTTGATGTATGCCCGTAATCTTTTGGATGGGATCATGAAGCATGCCGGAAAACGCCGCCACCAGGGCGATCGTCACCATTACCGATAGCACAGTTAAAGCAATAATCCCCACTGGCGGACTCACCGGGAAAAGGGTGTAGTAGAAATGCCCCAGCGTCTCTCCCAGAACAAACCCGGAGGCAGCCTGTTGTTTGGCGACAATCTCAGCGATTGCCGTGCCGGCTGAAAAGGATCCGGGGGTGAATTGATGCAATAGGGTCAACCCCAGAATGGCTGCCAAGGTGCCGGCAGTGATATCGGCCGCCACATTTCTTGTCTGAACATAGATCTGCATTGGCTCTTTGGCTGCCCGGTGAAGAATTTGTCCTAATTGTTTGTCGTCTCCTTCACGGAGCTGGGATAGCTTAAGGAAGTCTGAACACAGGTGTGATGTCAATTGTTGCTGCACCCTGGTTGGGAATCCAAGATGGATTTTCAGTAAGCGCCGGGCCAAGTGACGGGCACCAACAAGTTCGAATAACAAAGCCAGCAACCGAAGTAAGAAATTGGGAAAGCCCATCAGAAAGTTGAATGGAGCAACGAGTATGTCACGCCCCATGGCGAGCCTGTTCAAGTGAAAGGCTCCTTGCAGGGAATAATGATTGCTGACGAAATCTGGTATCTGCTGTCGACACACTTCGATATAGTCCGCAAGCCGTCCCTGATTGATCATATCTGACGTGTACGGGTTTTGATCGGTATTGGGCATAGTTTGCTGAAAGGCCGGTAGCCGGCACACTATTCTACCACCACCTTTTTCTGCGCCAGAATACGCTTCCACTTGCCGGTGATATATCTGATTTCATAACTCCCGGCCTGTTTGGGCGAACGGATAAAAAGGGTTTTCTGAGCTTTGGCTGTTTTGCTTGCTAGCGGGGATTTATCCGGTTGATTGGTATCAACCAGGATAATCTTGTCGTTTTTCCCCCCAGGCCCTGTCCACGTGACTTCGATCGGTTGGCCGAGCTTGACTGTCTCTGCAACCGTTAAGGTGGCGGTGGCTGGGGTCAGTTCGATTGGCGAACTGGTAAGTATGGATTTGCTTTGACCAGTGATATAGCGTACTTCATAGGGTCCGGGCTCTTCAGGCAATTGCAGGTTTGTCGGAATTTTGGCTTTAGCGGTATAGAAATATTTACCATACTTGTTCGCCGCCTCGCCTTCAGCAACAATCGTGATGTAATCCCGTTTGTTGTTTGGCCCTTCCCAGGTAATTTCCAGGCGAGAGCCCGCCATGGCCTGTGACGGCACATTCACCTTTGCCGAGGCTGAGGTGACTTCAATCGGCACGCTGGCGAGTATTTTTTTATTCTGCGAAGTGATATACCTGATTTCATACTCTCCCCCCTGTTCTGCCGCACGGAGTTTTACTGGGCTGCCGGTGTTTGTGTAGGCATAATTACTGTATTGATTCGACGCCGAACCTGCAGCAGCAATGGTAATGTAATCAGACTTATTTGCGGGTCCTGTCCACTGAACCTCAAAATCCGCACCTGCGACAACAGTATCAGGTGCCTCGAGGGTTGCCGATATTGCCTCAATTTTGATTGGCCGTCTCACCAGCACGCGGGCTTTTTGATCGGTCAGGTAACGTAATTCATACTCCCCAGGCTCTATGGGCATGGTGAGCTTGGTCGGACTGCCGGAATTTGTATAACGGTAATGCAGGTACTTGCGGGTTTCCGCGTCTGGCTCGGAGACTGTGATGTAGTCATTCTTGCCATCTGGTCCGGTCCAGCTTACTTCAATAACCGAGCCTGCCGGTGCACTCTCAGGTGCATCCAAAGTAGCGGTAGCATCGACAACCTTGATGGGCATCTCTGCAAGCAGCTGTCTACTGCGTCCATGCATGTAGTAAATGAGGTGATCACCCGGCTCGGATGGTGCACGTAGTTTTGCAGGAGATCCGGTGTTGGAATAGGCATAATTCAAATATTTGCGCTTATCGGTATCTGCCTTGCGAATAGCTATGTAATCATGTTTGGCATCCGGGCCTTCCCAATCAACCTCGAAGTATGCGCCAATCTGAACTTCTTCCGGACCGCTGATACTCGCTTCACCCAATTCTTCGGGTTTCGGTTCATGCTTTACGACTTCCTCGATACCACTGCTGAGTTCATGCGCATTTTTGGCTAACACATAACGTCCACCACCTGCTTCTGCCATACATTTCAATTGCGCGGTTTCCTCTTTTTTCAGATCAAAGCCAACCACATGTAGACGGAATCGCACGCCTGCCTGCTTGGCTTTTTTTACCGCTTCGCAGGGATCCCGCTTGCAGGTTTCAAGGCCATCACTTACTAGCACGATTTCTGCTTCATCTTCCAATGTCCGCACAAGATCAACAGCTTGTTCAACTGATTCGGTAATTGGCGTTTTGCCTTTGGGTTGAATAGCATCGATTTGCTGACTCATTGCAGAGTGGTCGATTCCAGCCATTGGGTAGACTAATTCAACATCATTGCAGTCACCTTTACGCCTGTGCCCATAGACGAGTAAGCCAAGCTGGTCCTGTGCTGAGAGCGTGCCAACCATTTTTTTCATTACATCCTTGGCGATTTCAATCTTGCTGCGATTATCAATTTGCCCCCACATGGAGCCGGAACCATCAAGGATAAACAGACGGTTTTTTCCAACAGTCTCCGGTGGTGTTTCTTCTGCTGCCAAGGTGGTAAAAATCAGGGACGTTAGAAAAATGGAAACAGTCCTTATGATGGTTTTCATATTCTCCCCACTGATTGTTATTGTCAGAGTATGCCATTCAAGCCAGTATTATAGTTCTATTCTACTGCATAGAATACTACGCGCAGGGTAGCGATCAGTGAAGATACTGTGCAAGTGAGACAAGTCATCGCGTAGGGTATCTGTTATTTAATGGGAGTGTCAGGTTCTTTTGTGCGGTGCAGTAGCCGGGGAGACTCAATAGATTGGGTGGACTGCCCCGGTTACAGTTAAAAACCGGGGCAGTATGCGTCGGATGAGATTCTCCCACCCGGCGGGCGGCATGGTTGGCTATCTTTCAACCAGGCTACCGCCGACTATCTTTTCACAGGTCCCTTTGAGTACCAGCATCCAGGCGTTACCTTGAGCGTCTGTCTTTGAGGAACCGGCGCAACTGGTGCCAGGGCCGGCCTTACAGTCGTTCTTGCCTGCTTTGGCAACGCCATAACACTTTTCCGTGCCGGCGGATGGTGCGGCATTCGCCACTCCCATGGCCAGTGCGGTAGAAATTGCACCGGCTACGATGGCAGTCTTGGTTGTCTTGTTCATGATTTTCTCCTCTGGGGGATTTAGAATTGATTGAGTAGGATTCGACAGCCTGCTTGATGCATGACCTCAAGCATGAATACGAAC
>NATW01000054.1 GCA_003094555.1 gamma proteobacterium symbiont of Ctena orbiculata | reverse complement strand
CGGTTGATCACGTCATCCAGTTTTGCATTTCTCACTTCAGCGCTGAGCAGGTCGGCCACCACCCGGGCCACATGGGGGCCGGTTTCATAGGCGTCGGGATTCTGGCCATAGATGACAGTGATGTTCTCCACCAATGGCTGTTGTTCGGGCTGGTCCGGGATGAAGGCCTGGTTAGTGCGCTGCAGTGCACTGGTGATCTCGTTGACGATGCTCTCGGTGTGCGCCAGGGGTGTCCCCTGGGGCAACAGGAGCCGTGCCTCGATCACATCCCCATCCAGGTCGGGGAATCCGACGAACTTCAATTTACCGCCCACTGGCATGGCAATGGCCAGGATCAGCAACATCAGCACAATACCGAGTGTCATATAGCGGTACTCTACGGCTCGGTCGAGCAAGGGGCCGAAGCGGGCTTCGCGGAAGCGGTCAAAACCGCGCTCGAAGCCCTCTCTGAAACGCGACACCCGCTTACGTTTCATATGCGCCAGGGAGTGACTCAAATGGTGGGGCAGAATCAGAAAGGCCTCGAGCAGGCTGACACTGATGACCATGATCAACACCATCGGCATGATGCGCAGGATCTGGCCTATATCACCGGTGATGAAGGCGAGGGAGCCGAATACCAACAGGGTGGTCGCGAAAGAGGAGGCAATCCCGGGTAGGACCTGCTGGACACCTGTGATCGCCGCCTGCAGGGGTTTGTCCCCCTTGCTCATGCGCGAGGCGATATTCTCGGCGATCACGATGGCATCATCCATCAACAGACCGATGCCGATCAACAGGCCGACCATGGAGATCATGTTGATGGTGACACCGATGATCGGCAGGATGAACAGGGCGCCGAGAAAGGAGACCGGCAGTCCCATGGTGACCCAGAAACTGTAACGGAAACTGAAAAACAGCCAGAGCACGAAAAATACCGCCAGCAGTCCCTGGGCGCCATTGCGCACCAGCATATCGAGCCGGTCCTTGACCACCGAGGCCCGGTCCTGGGTCAGGGTCAATCGCAGGCCTTCGGGTGAAAGTTGATTCTCCCTCTCCACGAATGACTCCACCCTGGCGAGGACATTGAGAATGTCCTGGGAGCGGGTCTTGGTGATATTGAGGATGGCCGCGCGCTGGCCATTGAAGCTGATCTTCTCCTCGTCACGATCGAAGCGATCGCTGATCTCGGCGATATCGCCGAGACGGATAGTGGCGCCGCTGCTGCCGGATATCACCACCAGGTCATAGAAATCATCCACCTGTTTACGCTGATCGTCGAAACGTAACAGGATCTCCTCCCGGTCCCCCTCGAGGCGACCGGCCGGGGTGCTGATGCTGTGTGAGCCGATGGCATTGGCGATATCCTGTGCCGAGAGTCCATATTGGCGCAGGCGCCAGGCGGGAATCTCAATCCGGATGTGATGATCCGAGAAGCCGTTGATGGTGACCTCGGCGATTTTCTCCTGGGTCAACAGTTTGGACTTGAGATGCTCCGCGTAGGCCTTCAGCGTGACCGGATCATCGGGTCCCGTCACAGCAATGGAGATTACCGCATCAGTACGGCCCAGCTCCTCTATCACCGGCAGTTCGGTCTCGGTCGGGAAGTCGGCGATGGCATCGATCTCGGCATTCACATCATCCAGGAAGCGGGTCATCTCCGCCCCTTCCATCATCACGGCCGTGGCCACGCCCACACCCTCTCGGGACTCGCAGGACATCTCGTCCAGGGTGCTGATTCCCTCCAGGGCATCTTCCAGACGGCGGCAGATGGCATCTTCAACCTCGTCCGCCGTGGCCCCTTTGTAGATGACCTGGATCTCCACTTTATCGTTCTTGATCTCGGGCAGGGTTTCCCGCTGCAGGCCGGGCAGGGCGGTCAGACCGAGGATCATGATCGACGCCATCAACAGATTGGCGGCGTTTGGATGCCGGGCAAACCAGTTGATCATTGTTCACCCTTGGCGGTAGCCAGGATCGCAGCGGCGATCTCTTGGTCTACCTTCGTTTCAAGCTGCATACCGCTTACCGCCGGCACAAGATCGGAGACGACCACTTTCTGTCCCGCTGTGATACCGGATGCAACGACACTGATTTCCCCCTGACTGAACAGCAGCTCCACCGGCTGGCGTCTGAGGCGATTCTCCCTATCGGCCAGATAGACGATGCCATCCCTGACCGCGGAACGGGGTATGACGATCCGCTCGGGTTGGGGTTTGCCCCGTAGCAAAACCTGTACGAACATACCCTTCGAGAGTGGTGGCCGTATACCCGGCTCGATTTTTTCAAAGGGTCTATCGACGGCAACGACCACACCCATGGTGCGCGTCTCCGGGTCCACATTGTCACTGAAGCGAACGAACTCCGCCTCCCACTCGGCGATGGTGGTACCCAGATCGAGCCTGATCTGGGGTTGCAGGGCGACGAAATCCGCCAGGTTTCCGCTCAGGATGTCGGCCGAGATGTCGCGTCGCTCGTGACCGATAAAGAGTCGGCGCAGGGAGGACATGGGAAAGCGTGCAATCACCTCGATCCTGTCCACCGCATCACCCGCAAGCAGGGTCTCTCCCTTGCTCACATACTGATCGTTCTCAACGCTCATATTGCTGACCCGCAGATTGAATGGGGCGAGTAGACGGGTGTTATCCAGATCGCGCTGTGCCTGGGTCCGCTTGGCCTCCAATACCTTGCGTTTGGTCGGTATCAACGCCAGGCTGTTGTTTACATTCTGCACCGCATTGCGGCTGCTGAGCAGATTGCGTTCCGCATCATCCACCGCACTCTGGGAGGCGGTGCCTTTCTTGGCCAGTTTGCTGATCCGTTGAAACTCCCGTTGGGCGATTCCCAGGCTGCGCTCTTCAATCGATAGGGATGCCTTGGCATTGGATGCCTCCACCTCCAGCTCGGCCAGCTCCGCCTCAGCCTGGGCCAGATTGAGCTGATAGTCGGCAGGATCGATCTGCAGCAGCAGGCTGCCTTCACTGATGATCTCGCCATCCCTGAGACGGGGATGGATATCCACGATACGTCCTGCCACTTGCGCCACCGCACTCCAGACCCGGGCGGGTTGCACGGCACCATACCCTTCTGCAACAGGAATCATATCCAGTTGCCGGGCCTCCACGATTCGCACCAGTTGGGTGGGCTCACCCGGTTCGACCTTCAGCGGCGGTTGTCGATTGCTCGCCATCAACATCAAAACCAGCAGGCCCAATGCGATGGGAGGCAGGATCAGCAATTTGCGCCAATGGGGATGGTTGTCAAGCATGATGAATCACTTCCGGGATGGTCGGAACAGCAGATACGCCATAGAGTACGGACTGGATATACTCCTGTCATCTCTTATGCTGCATTATGCTCATGCTCTCATTGCCAGCGTATGAAAGTCCAATCAGATACCCTGTAAGAGAGTGGTACCTATTTCAGGGTGCGGTCCGCAAGCTGCATCATATCCGGGATGTGGGAGATCAGTATACCAATGACCGCCAACACCACAACCAGGGTGATGCCGCCAACGAAGTTGAGCAGAAGGTTCTTGGAAGAGCTGTGATCGGCCAAGGTACTGGCAACGTCCGGCATATTGATTATGCCCTGTAGGTTATCGTTGCGGTAGACGAGGAGGCGGCGGCAGCGGTTGCGACGCATCAGTTTGATGGCATAGGCACAGGAGCTGTCGTAGGAGACGGAGATCAGATTGCGGGTGCAGACTTCGCCCAGTTTTAGTGCATCAGGATCTTTCCCTGAACCGACAACGCGCGTCAACAGGTCTCGCTCAGTGAAAAGCCCCACCACTTCACTGTTTTCGGTGACTACCAGCGAGCCGATTCCCCGTTCCGTCATATAGGCCGCGGCAGTTTGAATATCGGTATCGCTGTCGAGGGAAGCGACAGATTCCCTGATGATTTTGTTGAGGTTACACGCCATGGATGTGATCCAGTAATTTATCTGTGACGAATATCGTCCGATGTCTGTTATCGATCGATTGCAATCCAGCAATATATCGCAATTTCCAAGCCACTACCGCAGTGGTCGTTGGTGGCAGAATCTCAGGAGGACTCGAGTCAAGACAAATTACAGCTGACGACTCCTTTCGATATTTTTAAAAAACCATGCTAGAGAACGGTCTGCTCTATTCAATCCAACCAGTGGTAATGATGGTTTTAAATTGATTGGCAGCACATCCCTGTGCCGTAGGAAGTTCTGAATAAATCAGAGACTCCTTACCTATTAGCCTCGATGATCATCGGCTGAGCCTTGAACACGTGCTTGGATTTCGGATTCACAGTGACCTTGACCCAGTGTACACGGCTTGAGCCGAAGTTCTCAAAGCGGGTGAAATTGGATATAAAGCCATTTTCCACCAACCCGGGTTTATCGACTCTGAAATAGTGAGAGTCGCCGTGTGCCAGGACGACTGGTTTGTCAAACTCCAGGGTTCGCTGTTCCAGGACACTCAGAATTTCATTAAAACCAAGTCTGGCATTGATAAGATCATCACCCCTGGGCAGGGCATAACCGACCTCAAGTTTTGGATTGGCCTGCATCATGATAAGCACACCGGGCGCATCCTCTTCGATGGCCTTATCAAAGGTGTCATTGATCCAGTAGACGGCCGCCTCGATACGGCGCGCCACTTCCAGGTCATCCTCTTCACCTCTGACTGCCGAAGATGACGAATCGAATGCCTTCAGACCGTTATTACTGCCAACCACATGAATGGCGGCAAACATGACGTCGCTTTTACTCCAGCGGACATTCTCAGGAAACTCCTCGTAGCCAGGGACGAAGGCCTGGGTTTCAACCGACATGGGTTTTCCACCGATGGTCTCACCGGGGTTGGCGAAAAAGACTTCCCTTAACTTGGCCAAGCGTTCCAGGGGTTGGTATTCCCCGGCATTGACCCGATGACAATCGGTCCATTCATTATCGCCAGGGGTATAGATAAACGGCTTTTTGAATCCATTGTAGCGATCCAGCCGATCATAAAAGAGTTCATCAGAACAGTTGGATCCACCGCTCTTGATATCACCGGTATGGATAACCCACTTCAATTTTTTTCTTTTGTTTATCTCGTCAACAAGGTTATCGAATTGCGGATAGTCGGCATAGGGGGCAACACCATAAGGTACATCCCCGATCATGGCAAAGGAGAAACTGTCTCTGTCCTTTGATTCCCGTTCTTCTTTTTCAAATCTATCATCACCGCTGATCGCCTGGGAAGAAACCAGTAACAGCAGACAGCCGGACATGGCTTTTAATAGTGTTTTGTTTATCACCTCAATCTCCTAACAAACAGTAACTAATTAAAGAGTAAGACGCAAAGTCTAGGTTGGGGGGCTTTCAGTATGATTTAACCAATACAGCAGCTATGTGACACTTCGGTGACTACGAGTAATCATAAAACTGTCATTTGAACTGAACAGATCGATAAAAAAAAATTCATTAAAACCACAACAGACCGAAACGATCTGCATTTAGCGTGTGGGCACTTTGATTAACAGCAAGGAAAGAGATCTCTCACATGCATCATCCAAAAACCTTACTGACACTACTGCTATCCCTTAGTGCAACGACTGTGTTATCGGATACACCAGTCTTCATCAATGAAATCCACTATGACAATGTTGGTACCGACACCAATGAGTTCATCGAGATCGCAGGGCCCGAGGGAACTGATCTCAATGGTTGGCAGGTGGTGTTCTATAATGGCTCATCGTCTTCCCTCAGCTCGTATAGGACGATAGACCTGAGCGTGGTACTGGCTGATGACACCGGCAGTGGTTACGGTTTCGTTTCCTATGTCACACCCACCAATGGTATACAAAACGGTTCACCCGATGGTATCGCGCTGGTGGACAACAGCGGCAGTGTGGTGCAATTCCTGAGCTATGAGGGAAGTTTCACTGCCAGTGGTGGTCCGGCTAACGGGATGACCAGCGTCGACATAGGTGTGACAGAGAGCTCTTCAACCCAGATTGGACAATCCATGCAGCTTCAAGGCAGCGGCACCTTGGATACCGACTTCGTCTGGGTTTCCAATCTGACTAATACGCCTGCTCTCCTCAATATCGGCCAGAGCTTGAATGGCTCTGAACCCGGAACCGGTGAAGATACCCCCACACCTGACACGCTCGCCATCTACGATATTCAGGGTGCTGGTCATAACTCACCCTATGAAGGTCAGCAGGTCACCACCTCCGGTGTGGTAACTGTAATCGATTCTAACGCCTTCTTCGTTCAAGATCCCCTGGGTGACAGCAATCCCCTGACCTCGGATGCCATCTATGTCTATACCCGGAACGCTCCCACGGTGGAGGTGGGTGATGAGGTGGAGATATCCGGCGTTGTCAGTGAATACGTCCCTGGTGGCAGTTCTAGCGGCAATCTCTCCATTACTCAGTTCTATCGGCCCGATGTTCTGGTGATATCGCAAGACAATATACTGCCAGATCCTGTCATGATCGGTCAGGGGGGCAGGATGCCACCTCAGACGGTGATCGATAATGACCAGCTCCAGGCGTTCGATCCGCAAGAGGATGGTATTGATTTCTATGAATCTCTCGAAGCCATGCTGGTCAAGGTGATGGATGCGGTTGCCGTCTCTCCGACCAATCGTTACGGCGAGATCTTTGTGCTGGCAAACAGTGGTGAGAACGCCACTGGTGTCAATCAGCGGAGTGGTATCACCATCAGGCCTGAGGATTTCAATCCGGAGAGGATTCAAATCGATTTCGACAGCGGTATTCATGACATCTATCAGGCGGTGGATACAGGCGATTTACTCGGTGATGTCACCGGTGTCGTCGGCTACAGCTATGGCAACTACGAGGTCTATCCCTCCGAAGATTTCATGTCTCAGAGCGGGGGCTTGGAAGCAGAAACATCAAAACTCGTTTCAGAGCATGAGCGCCAGCTGACCCTGGCCAGCTTCAATCTGCTGAATCTCGATCCCAACGACGAGGATGGCGACACGGATATCGCTGACGGTCGCTTCGATCGCCTTGCCGAGCAGATCGTAAACAGTCTCCACTCACCCGATATCATCGGGTTGCAGGAGGTGCAGGATAATTCGGGCAGCCTGGACGATGGTGTGGTCGATGCGGATCAGACCCTGCAGCAGCTCTGCCTGGCGATAAAAAATGCCGGTGGTCCCAACTACGAATATATCGATAACCCACCGCAGAACAATGAGGATGGCGGTCAACCCGGTGGCAACATCAGGGTGGCCTATCTGTTCAATCCTGAGTCCGTAGAGGTGGAGTGGGAGTCGGTGACAAGAATCACCGATAGTGACCTCTCCGACGGGGATGCATTCCTCGACAGTCGTAAGCCTCTTTACGCTCACTTCAAGGCGGCGGATGATGAGTTCCATCTGATTAACAACCACTTCTCGTCGAAAGGGGGCAGTACTCCGCTGTTTGGGCAGGTACAGCCGCCGGTCAACGGCAGTGAGGATGAGCGTATCGCCCAGGCAGAGGTGGTGAATAGCTTCGTCACCTCGATCCTGGAACAGGATTCCCAGGCAAATGTGGTGGTGCTGGGCGACCTCAACGAGTTCGAATTCATGGAGCCGCTCAAGGTGTTGAAAGGCGGCGACACCCCTGAGCTGGTTAATATGACCGAGAGCCTGTCGGCCCTTGAGCGCTATAGCTATAACTACCAGGGTAATTCACAGGCGCTGGACCATATCCTGGTAACCCACAACCTGGCAGCACGTGCCGAATACGATGTCGTGCACATCAACAGCGAGTTCTTCAGTCCTGCCAGCGATCACGACCCGGTACTGCTGCGTCTTAATATGCAGGAGCTCGACAAGACCCTGCGTTTCGCAACCTTCAATGCCTCGCTGAACCGTTCCGAGTCGGGTCAGTTGATTGCCGATCTCTCCACGGATGACAATGCACAAGCGAAGGCGGTTGCCGAGATCATCCAGCGTACGCGTCCGGATGTGTTGTTGTTGAACGAGTTTGACTATGACTCATCAGGTAAAGCGGTACGTCTCTTCATGCGCAACTACCTTGCAAAGAGCCAAAATGGTGCAAAACGCATCAAGTACAGGCATGTCTATCTCGCAGAGTCCAATACCGGCATCCCTACCGGCCTCGACATGGATAACGACGGTGCCAGTGATGGCCCGGGTGATGCGCAAGGTTTCGGTTTCTACCCCGGTCAATACGGTATGGTGGTGTTGTCTCGCTATCCCATCATGCGTAAGGATGTCCGTACCTTCCAGCATTTCCTCTGGAAGGATATGCCCGATTCCATGATGCCGCTAGACTGGTACAGTGTTGAGGAGCAGGATGTATTGCGCCTCTCATCCAAGAGCCACTGGGACATCCCGGTGAAGGTGAAGGGAAGAATCGTGCATGTGCTGGCGAGCCATCCCACGCCCCCTGTTTTCGACGGCGAGGAAGACCGAAACGGCCGCCGCAACCATGACGAGATCCGTTTCTGGATCGACTACGTGGCAGGCGCCGACTATATGTATGACGATGAGGGCCGTTACGGCGGTCTGGGATCGGGTGAGCATTTTGTGATCGTCGGTGATTTGAATGCCGATCCCCACGATGGCGACAGCACCGACAACCCGGCTGGCAAGTTGCTGGCCTCACCCATGGTCAACACCTCGATCACACCGGTCAGTATCGGCGCTGCTGATGCGGCGCTCAGGCAGGGTGGTGCAAACCTGAGTCATCTGGGCGGGGCCGATTTCGATACTGCTGACTTTGCCGATTGGACGCCGGGCAACCTGCGGGTTGACTATGTTCTGCCGTCAAAAGGATTGGATATGGTTAGCGCTGGTGTGTTCTGGCCGGCATCGAACGATCCATTGTTTGAGCTGGTGGGTGATTGGCCCTTCCCCAGCTCGGACCATCGGCTGGTCTGGATCGATGTTTTGAAAAAGAGCAAGCATCAGAAGAGAAATAAATAGACATGAATAATTCATAACTCACTTCGATGTCCTTCGGCTTAGAACCCTCTCCCTCAGGGAGAGGGTTTGGGTGAGGGGGGATTAAAAAGTCGTTGCTAACTGAGCTTCTCTGTCTCGTAATAGTTGTTTTTGCCTCTATCTACTCGAGTGGCAAGTATCCGCAAGCCGGATTCCTCCAGAATATCCTCATATCTTTTACGCCCAAGCGACACGCATTTTATACCGGTATTCATATCCCGCCAGGTTCCGCCCTCTATAGGGGCCATAAACAGAAATCGCCCACCCGGTACTAGGATATTTGCTACCCGACTAATTACCTCAGCCTGTTCAAACTCAGGCAACAGGAAAAGAAGCCCAACCGCAATAACCCCATCAAAAGTTCGTTCGAAGAAATCACTATCTTGAACTTTTTCGCATCGAATCGGTATCTCTGCAAACCTCGCATGGAATTCGGAAACCAGTGTTGGGGAGCTGTCGATTGCCCATAGCTTTACGCCGGCGTCTACAAGTTCCGTGGTAACCGGATAACCGCCTCCACATGCAATCTCGATGACTTCAGCACCTCGGGGGAGTGTGTGTGCCCACTGGCGTATGATACCTGCTCCAATCGATGACCGATTGCGTCCACGCAAAAAATTATGGGCATGTTGTTCATACGCAGATGCGGCATCCATAGTCACTTACCCATTCTTCATTACAGCCTGGATTGTTATTTTATATACTATATTCTTATTTGCTCGAAGTACCATTTCGCTCATGGTTATGATAAATAACCAGCGAAATAGGGTTGGGGCGCACCAGCTTCAACCACAGGCGCCATTGTTTGAAGAAGATCTGGAATGCCAGCGTTATGAAACAGGTATATAGAAATTATTGGGATCGTGGCGAAAGTGCCAAGAGGGGAAACAAGGTATTTTTCCCAGTTAATAAGGAACATTCAGCATTCTTGTTTCAATCATTTGGCATCTTCTGGATGCTTTGTGAAATAGTCCAGTATTAAATTCATTCTTATCTTATGTACTTCTAGGTCTTGATCCATATAAGGATGCGAAAAATTCTCTCCGTCAAATATTTTAGCGCCACGTTGTTGAGCTTCGAATCTAAATAGAGATGTCATGTCAGGATTCAGCACTTGATCCTTTTTTCCGGTTATCACAAAAATTTTACTGGCGTCATTTGGAAGGTTGTTAACAGGATCAATACTGTCTGGGCATCCATGATCAGAAAATCTGCTAGGACTTGAATCAATGATTGCAGAATCATACTCCACACCAGAACCAATTGCATTCATTATGACAGCGCCGCCGAGAGAAATGCCGTAAAGGAGGGTTTTGTCATATTTGGTATTTAAAGAGTTAATGATCTCTTTATAGTCTTCTATGATTGCGTTTATTCTTCTTTTTCCCTCTGAGTTTGCATAGCCTCTATAGTCATATATATATACATCGTATCCGCTCAATGACAGATATTTCAGTGATGTAATGATTTGATCTGCGATCATGGCGTTCCCCAGTGCCATCAGGACATACCCTTTGGGTGGGGTTCTGTTTTCTGCTTTATTGTGTGAGTTGTATCTATATCCTCGGAGTATTTTGTTATCAGAGGTTGTGAAATGTGTTTGCTCGATAAGGGGAGATACCAATGCTCTGTTCTTATCGGGCTT
>NATW01000053.1 GCA_003094555.1 gamma proteobacterium symbiont of Ctena orbiculata | reverse complement strand
GACGATGCCATCGTGCGTCTGCGGGATATTGCCGAGGTCACCCTCGGCGCGGAGGATTACGACACAACGGTCAGCTACCTGGGCCAGACCGCCGTCTTCATGGGTATCTTCCCCCTACCCAATGCCAATACCATCGATGTCATCAAGCGGGTGCGCACCGAGATCGACGCCATCGCCCGCGACCTGCCGTCAGGCCTCGAGGTTGAACTCGGCTATGACGCCTCTGAATATATCGCCAACGCCATCACCGAAGTCACCAAGACCCTGGGCGATACTCTGATGATCGTCATCCTGGTCATCTTCCTCTTTCTGGGTTCCATGCGAACCGCCCTGGTGCCCATGTTCGCGATACCGGTTTCCCTGATCGGCAGTATCTTTCTGATGCAGGTCTTCGGCTTCTCCCTCAACCTGCTCACCCTGCTGGCCATCGTGCTCTCCGTGGGCCTGGTGGTGGATGACGCCATCGTCATGGTGGAGAATATCGAACGCCATCTGCGGGAGGGTCGCAGCAAACTGGATGCGGCCCTGCTCGGTGCACGGGAACTGGTGGGTCCAATCATCGCCATGACCATCACCCTGGCGGCAGTCTACATTCCCATCGCCCTGCAAGGTGGGCTTACCGGTGCCCTCTTCCGCGAGTTCGCCCTGACCCTGGCCGGTACTGTCACCATCTCAGGCATCGTTGCTTTGACCCTGTCACCAATGATGTGCTCACAAATGCTGCGCGATGCCGCGGATGAGGAGAAGGGCTTCACCGGCTGGGTCAACCACCACTTCGACCGCCTGCGCCTGGCCTACGGCCGCATGATCGGCAACACCCTGAACGCCCGCCCCTTCGTCTACGTGATATGGCTCGCTGTCGCTGCGGCTGCCTTCCCCCTCTACAACATGTCGCCCAAGGAGTTGGCGCCAGGAGAGGATCAGAGTGTAATCTTCGGCATCATCAATGCACCGGCCAACGCCACCGCCAATCAGAAGGCGTTTTACGGCAAAGCGGTAGAGGAGGCATTTCTCAGTATTCAGGAGGTGGATCTGACCTTCCAGATTCTGCTCGCGCCCTCGGTCGGCGCCCTCTATGACACCGACGGCTTCTCCGGTATGGTGGTCAAGCCCTGGCACGATCCCCGTGAACGCACCGTGTTCGAGATCGTGCCCGATATCCAGGCCAAGCTGTCGCAGATACCGGGATTCCAGATCTTCGCCACCACGCCCCCCGCCCTGCCCGGCGGTAGCAACTTCCCGGTGGAGTTCATCATCGCCTCCACCGGGGACGCCAAGCGACTGCTCGACTTTGCCCAGCAGATACAGACCAAGGCCACGGAAAGCGGCATCTTCCACTTTCCGCCGCTGATCGATCTCAAATACGATCAGCCCCAGGCCCAGGTGGTATTGGATCGGGACAAGATCGGCGCCCTCGGGCTCGATCTCAACCAGGTCGGCAACGACATGGCCGCGGCCCTGGGTGGCGATTACGTCAACCGCTTCAACATTGCGGGGCGCAGCTATAAGGTGATTCCACAGATCGAACGTAGCCAACGACTCAACCCGGATCAGCTTACCGAGATCTACATAAACGGCCCTGAAGGCGAGATGATCCCACTGAATAGCGTGGCGAAGATCGAGAACAGCACCGTACCCCGCTCCCTCAACCGCTTCCAGCAGCTCAACTCGGTGAAGCTCTCGGGCATGACCAACCGCACCCTGGATGAGGCACTCACTGTACTGGAAGAGGCGGCGCGGGAGATCCTGCCCCCCGGTTACACCATGGACTACACCGGTGAGTCGCGCCAGCTGCGCCATGAGGGGAACAAGTTCCTGCCGGCCTTCACCCTGGCCATCGTGATGATCTTCATGGCGTTGGCAGTACAGTTCAACTCATTCCGCGACCCGCTCATCATTCTCCTGGGCTCGGTGCCATTGGCCATGTTCGGCGCCCTGATGTTCACCTTCCTGAAGATGCCCAATCCCAACATGCCCTTCTGGACCAGTGGCTGGACCACCACCCTCAACATCTATGCCCAGGTGGGCCTGGTCACCCTGGTCGGCCTGATTGCCAAGAACGGCATCCTCATCGTCGAGTTCGCCAACAAACTGCAGGAGCAGGGGGAGTCGAAGATCGATGCGGTGCGTGAGGCGGCGATGACTCGCCTGCGTCCGGTGTTGATGACCACGGTGGCAACGGTTGCCGGCCATTTTCCCCTGATCCTGGTAACCGGCGCCGGGGCGGCGGCACGAAATTCCATCGGACTGGTTTTGGTCGGCGGCATGGCCATCGGTACCCTCTTCACCCTCTTCGTGCTGCCGTCGATCTATGTCCTGCTGGCAAAGGAGCATACTCACATGCCACAAGATGACGAGGCTCCCAGCGAAGCACCCGAGAATGCGGTACCGGCACTCAACAGTGATTGAGACTTAGAGCCAACAACAGAGAAAGGTTGTACTTTAAATGGATGGGATATTCAGGCTGGACATCATAGTGTACAGCGATCCCAAAGGTCCTTCATATCTCCCTGGCGACGTCCATTACCTCTCCGACGAGGCCCTTTATCGAGTTCGAACCTGATAAGCTCCCGACGATCGGCTTTTTTTCTACGCTGCTCAATACGCCGTTCAGGCCCAGTGTATGGCAATTTCTCACGTTCCATTCAAACTCCTTTTTGAACATAGTATGCCTGCTAGTTTAGCACTCTTTTTAGCCAATCCTATGAACAGTTGCCGCTTCGCGCCAGGCGCTGGGGGCCTTGCCCGATGCCTCACCAGTAACCAAGGCTCAAAGCCCCCATACCAGAGAGAGATTGTACTTGAAATCGCTTCGCTCGGTGCCGGGTGCGGCCAGTGAATCGTACTCGTTGATCAGACCGATCTTCATCGCCAGCTTACCCTGCTCCGACATGGCCATCTTCCAATTGAAGGCGGTAATGTTGCGGTATTCACCCCCCTCCTCCAGGCTGGGATAGAAGGTGGTCTTGAAGTCAACCGACTCCCGCTCCGAGATGGCCCAGGCCGCATCCAACCCAAGGGTAGCCTCTTGGGTAAACTCCTCATCCACATCCCCATAGGTCTTGTTGCCACCGAGACCGATACGGCCAACCAGGTACCAGCTGTCGTTGTTGAAGAATTCATAACCGACACCGGTCGAACCGGAAAGCCTGTAATCCCAATCCTTGAACTCATCCCAGTCGTAGCGACCCTGGGCAAAGGCGAACCAGGGATTGTCATTCCAGTACCAATCCTTCAGCAGGTCGGCGAAGAACTGATTTCTCGATACCACTCCGTCGCTCTTTGCCTTGTCATAGGCGGTGACCAGTTTCCAGCCATGGTCCTGGTCCTTGTAACTGCCGGTGTACCCGGCATGCAGACTTATGGATTCGGAATTGCCGGTGGAGCCGTTGATGCCCATTTCGACATCCTGTTTCCACCTTTCTCCCTCGGCAAAGAGGGAAGTGGAGATCGTGGCAAACAAGCATAATGTCAGTCTGATCAAGTGATCTCTGTAAGGCATAAGCGAGGCGTATTCCAATTTGTTCTCAGGTTTGAATTGCGTTAGGCACCTGATGCTGCAAACCATCAGGCTGGCTCAGCGCGACATTAAACCCGGCTATGCCAATCTGTTGCAAGCTATGACCACGCTGTATGCTCAAAAGCACACTAAATCTGAGTCCACATTCATGAAATTGAGAAATGTCTCCATATTTGAACATGACAACACTTGGCATAAATTCTCGACATTCTCCTGTTAGGGCCTCACCATAGATACATGCTCGATTTTTTATTCAGGATCTCGAGTTCATAATAGTCTTGACATGCAGATTGGGCGCCTCACCGATCCTGATATGCTGCATTGGGTCCAGGCTGTTCACCATCTCTTTATGCCCATCATCGCCAAGCAGGGGCAAAGGTCCACCACCGTGAGATATAAAAATTACGCGTGAGTTTTTTTCAACGATTATCCCTGCCGAATATATTTGCTCCCTGATGGCAGTCTACCTTGCCCGGAGGGCAAGGTAACGCCAGATGCTCTTCAATACAGAATTCCCAATCAACCCTCCATCAGATTCGCTTCCACGATGTTGCTTGCAAAGTCTCTGTAGACAGCGCCAATCTGCTTGGCCATGGTGTCCGGGAATGCATGGAATTCACCCGATTCGAGGGCGTCGATAATCGCCTGGGCAACGAGCTCGGCCGGTTCTGCAATTTCACCCAACCCGGCACTGTTCGCCATGTCCGTGGCGATGGGTCCAGGGTGTACGCTGATCACCTGGGTGCCCTGCTCCTGGAGCACATCACGCAGACCCTGCGTAATGGAGTAAGATGCCGCCTTCGACGCCGAATAAGTGGCGAAGTCGGCGAAATTTTTCATCGATGCGACAGAGTTGAGTTGTACAAAGGCGCCACCGCCGTTCGCTTTCAGAATGGGTGCAAACGCCTGGGCCATACGCATCAAACCATAGACATTGACCTCCATTTCGTCCTGCATCGCTGCCACGGCATTACTGGCCAGAGGGTTGGCGATGTTCAACATGCCGGCATTGTTGATCACGATCCCGACGTCCGCTGCCTGCTTCGCGGCGACGGCGATGCTGCCCGGTTCATTCATGTCGATGTGGAGTGGTGCAATGCGGTCACCATAGGCATCGCTCAAGGGCTTTATAGACTCCGGATTACGGGCGGCTGCATAAATTTTACCTGCACCGGCACGCAGAAATTCCTCGACAATGCTCTTTCCGATGCCTCTGTTTGCACCTGTTACGAGGACGACTCGGTCTTTTACTGATTGCATGGGATAGCTCCTGTAGATATTTTGATTATATACCGATCGGTACATATTTGAATTATTGTACCATTCGGTACATAATGTCAAGTAGAAATATTGAATGGAGCGAGAGAGCGATGAGTGCGGGCAGGAAACGAACCTTCGATAAGTCGGATGCGCTGGACAAGGCGATGCGTGTATTCTGGAGAAACGGCTATTCAGGAACCTCCGTAACCGACTTGACTGAGGCATTGGGCATCAATAAACCCAGCCTGTACGCCGCCTTCGGTAACAAGGAACAGCTGTTTGGCGCTGCATTGGAACACTACTCCTCGCACTATGGAGCGCCGATTCTGGAGCGGCTTACCGAACCGCCAGAGGCACCGGTTACTGAGCGCATTCGGGCCTATATGCTGGGCATCACCGACCTGGTCAGCAACAAGGCACTGCCAAAAGGATGTTTCATCGTCAAAAGCAATTGTGAGGCAGGGGGTAGTGCCATACCTGACGAAATCTCTCTTTCGTTGCATAGCATGAGATCGGCTCACCAGCAGGCGCTGAGAAAAGTTGTGGAGACCGAACAGAAAAGAGGCCTTTTACAGCAGACAAACAAACCGGGTGATATCGCCGAATATCTGTTATCTGTGCTGTATGGAATCTCAGTTCTGGCGAGACAAGGCAAGTCGAGAAAAGAGTTGCTCAAGGTTGTCGATATCGCAATCAATGCCCTGCCACTACCTGTGAGGTAGTGGCAAGTGTTGAGACAGCATGTTAAATAGTGACTAAGATTAGATCTGACGAACCTTTATATTCAGCGTCTGTATCCGGTAGCCTATCTGCCTCGGTGTCATACCCAGTAACCGCGCTGCCTTGGCCTGGACCCAACCGGCCTGCTCCAGGGCGGCGATGACCCGTTCCCGTTCATCCAGGTCGGGATCGTCGATATCCACATTGGCAACACTGTTGAGGGTCGCCGGACCGGGTTGAAGACTGCCCTCCAGACCGGTGAGATTAATTGCCTTTTTATCGATCAGGCCCGCCTCGCTCATCACCGCTGCACGTTCCAGACAGTTCTCCAGCTCCCTTACATTGCCGGGCCAGTCGTAGCGCATCAACAGACCGATTGCGCCATCATCGATCTCCAGCTCACGCCCCTGGCTCTTGGCGATCTTGCCCACCAGAAAACGCGCCAGATCGGATATATCCTCTCTCCTTTCCCGCAGGGGTGGCATGTTTATCGGCATCACATTCAAGCGATAGTAGAGATCCTCGCGGAAATTTCCCTCCTGCACTTCCGACTCCAGGTCCTTGTTGGTTGCCGCCACAACACGCACATCCACCACCTGGGTCTTGACCCCGCCGACCCGCTCGAACTCGCCCTCCTGCAATACCCGCAACAGCTTGGCCTGAAAGGCCGGGCTGATCTCACCAATCTCATCGAGAAAAATTGTGCCGCCATGGGCCTGTTCGAAACGTCCCTTGCGTTGACTCACCGCGCCGGTGAAAGCGCCCTTCTCATGACCGAACAGTTCTGACTCAAGCAGGGTGTCGGGCAAGGCCGCACAGTTGAGCTTGATGAATGGACCGTTTGCCCTGGGTGAGTTGTAGTGGATGGCATTGGCGATCAACTCCTTGCCCGTGCCTGACTCGCCGCGCACCAGCACTGTCGTGTTCCACTTGGCCACCTGACGCACCTGCTCGAACACCAGACGTATGCTGCGCGTATGTCCCACCATATTGGAGAAGCCATGCTCGCCACGTACCTTGCGCCGCAAGGAGTCGCGCTCGCGCTTCAATGCCAGCTGTTCGTCCTCGACCTTCTTCCCCAGGCGCACGCTCTGACCGACCAGGTTTCCTACCATCTGTAAAAATCGATTCTGTCGCTCAAGCAGGTTCAAACTACCTGAAGGCTGTGCCGCCAACACACCCGCCGTTTGATCGCCAATCGGAATCGGCACGCCGATAAAGGGAAGATCGGGATCATACACACCCAGCCTGTCGAGGAAGCGATCCTCATCAGAGATACGTTGCACGACCAGGGGCTCGCCACTCTCCAGGATAGTACCCACGACACCCTCACCCGGTTTGTAGCGAACCGCGTTGAAAGGTTCGGGGTTTTCATGCAGCGCACTCACCAGCAGGTCGCCGCTCTGTTTATCAAACAGACAAATCATACCGTGACGCATGTTGCCGCTATCATTCAGTGTCTTCAGAAGCTCCATCAGGGTCTCGCGAAAGTCGAGGGAGCGGCTGAGTACCTGGCTTACCTGATATAGGCTTTCCAGTTCCGACTCCATCACAGAACTGGTGTGACTTCCTGTCATAGCATCATGTTTAATGTCGTGTGAAACCATAAAATCATTCGCCTCCAGACCCATTAAGGGGCAGTCTCACAAATATGCGGCAACCACCTAGAAAATCCGCATCGATCTCAACGCTGCCTCCATGCCCGATGGCAACCTCCTGTGCCATGGTCAATCCCATGCCTGCATGCTCTTTTGCCTGTGTCCAACCACAGAAGAATGGTTCAAAGGCCTTGAGTCGATGTGCCCTGGGTACACCCGGTCCGTTGTCCATCACTTCGATAACCAGCTCCAGCCCATCCACTCGCGTCTCCAAACGGATCTCCCGGTAATCCCGATCCGACTCACTCAGGGCCTGGATGGCATTGTCCAAAAGATATTTCAGGAGACCCCGCAGGGCATTGGCGCGGCCGGTAATGCCGGGTAATACCGTTGCGGGACGCCAATCGATAATCACACCACCCGCCAGCATCTTTTCAGTGGAGAGCTTTATCACCTCATGCAAGAGCTCATTGATATTCACCACTGTTGCCTGCTCGGAGGTGGGGCTGGGAAGCGCGCCATGCAGGCTTTCCATCGCCTCGTCACCACTCTCGAGAGCCTGCTGCAGCACCTTACGCAATCCATTCTGACTCGCTGAAGAATCAGGCATCGAGAGGGCTGCCTTAATCACATTCAGCGGTGCCTGAAGCTTGTAGATGGAACCGGATATGGCCTCGCGCATGGTCTGTACCATCTGCTGCTCAGCCATGCTTGCACGAATCATATTCAGTCGCGCCTCATTGATGCGATTTCGGCTGCCGGTGATCTCGTTGGCGATCAGCAACAGGCAGCAACGCGCCACATCTGATTGTTTGAAGTAATTTTGCGCGGCCTCATCCAACTCTGCGACACGCACCCCGGAACAGG
This sequence comes from gamma proteobacterium symbiont of Ctena orbiculata, assembly GCA_003094555.1. Classification (GTDB taxonomy): domain Bacteria; phylum Pseudomonadota; class Gammaproteobacteria; order Chromatiales; family Chromatiaceae; genus Thiodiazotropha. The sequence goes on along the minus strand of NATW01000053.1, from coordinate 2,587 downwards.
CGAACCAGCGCGGATTACTGCTGCCGGGAGGATCGAGTCGCACCTCGATATTGGTAAAGCCTTCACCGATCTGACAGACGTTGCCAAGATCGAAGCCGATCTGCTGTTCAAGGGCATCGAGAAAGAGAGTGGCGGGTTCCGTGCCTCTGAAGTCACCAATGAGTACCTTATAGGCATGGTTGTCGAGTAGAACCTTTCTGTCCGCACCGACCATGGCCACCACCATGGGTGCCGCATCCAAGGCTGCCTCGGTGAGACTCTTCTGGAACTTCAACTGCTGTTCAAGTTGGTGCATGGATGTCACATCACGGTGCATGCCCAGGTAGTAAGCAATCGATCCTTTCGGATTGAGAACAGGTGATATGGTCAGTTCGGCAAGATACTCCTGCTGATCCTTGCGGTGGTTGACCAGCTTGCCACGCCAGACATTACGCTGCTGAATCGTCTCCCATAGATCCTGGTAGACCTCGATGGGTGTGGAGTTACTCGACAGGACCGACTCGTTCTTCCCGATCAACTCATCCCGGGGATAACCTGTTAATATTTCAAATGCCTGATTAACATAGAGAATACGGGCAGTCGGATCAGTAATCGAAATAGCGATGGGGGCCTGCTCCACGGTTTCCAGAAACAGCTTGGGTGGCAGATGCTGGGTTGTTCCCGGGGCACTGAAGGCCTCGATCACTTCCGCCGGCGTCCCCTCGGGGGGAGATGCCAGAAAGTTGCTGATCGTGTCTAAGACCTCACCGGATCTGGATTTACGCTGCATCATAACTGCTCACTTCACTTAATCAGGCTCAAAATGTGGAAATTATCCTGAAATAAGCAAGAGCCATACCACTGCCTTCTGACCGATGAGGATAGGGATCCACAACATCCTATGTCATACACCTAACAGAGATCGGCGGATGGCCTGTCGCAAAGCCTACATGTGGGGGGGGTTATCCCCCACATCTCATCCCACGGCATCACAATCATCGCGCGGGAAAAAGATACCCTGACGGATCTATTTCACTCTTATTTTCAGGATGATAGGGAAGAAGATCACAAAACCAACCGGCCCTGGACAGAAGCATAATGGTGAATTGGCATATTTATTGTTGGGTGATTCTCATCGTAGCTTAAACCGACGGGATCCATGGAACTCTTTCTAATCATTCTCTCTACAGCGCTGGTCAATAACGTGGTACTGGTCAAATTTCTCGGCCTCTGCCCGCTGATGGGCGTCTCCAACAAACTCGACTCTGCGCTTGGCATGGGGCTGGCCACCACCTTTGTCCTTACCCTCGCCGCATTCGCCGGGTGGTTATTGGAACACTATATCCTTACTCCCCTCGATCTCGGTTTCCTGCGCATTCTCACCTTTATACTGGTGATTGCCGTGGTAGTGCAGTTCACCGAAATGCTGGTACGTAAAACCTCGCCGGCCCTATATCAGGTACTCGGTATCTTCCTGCCTCTCATCACCACCAACTGCGCTGTGCTTGGTGTTGCATTACTCAACGTACAGCAAGAGAACGGCTTCTTTGAAAGCCTGCTCTACGGTTTCGGTTCCGCCCTTGGTTTCACCCTGGTACTTGTGATGTTTGCCGGTCTGCGGGAACGGCTTGCGCTGGCCAATGTACCTGCTGTCTTCAGCGGCGCACCCATTGCCTATGTGGTGGCCGGCCTCATGTCATTGGCCTTTATGGGCTTTGCCGGTTTGACCAACTAGGGCCTGTTAGCTCTTAGGGAGGGATTGATGATGGTTTCTGCAATCTTCATTGTTACCGGGCTGGGTCTGATGATGGGGGCCCTGCTGGGTGTGGCGTCAAAATATCTGGCGGTGGAAGGTAATCCCCTGCAGGGTGAAATCGAAGAACTCCTGCCTGGCTCGCAATGCGGGCAGTGCGGTTATCCCGGCTGTACACCCGCGGCCGAGGCGGTTGTCAATGGTGAGGCCCCTGTCACCATGTGCCCTCCCGGCGGCAAGGCACTGGCTGAGGCGCTGGCCGAGAAACTGGGGGTAAGTATCGACCTCTCTGCTGTGGAAGAGAGGGTGCCCACGGTGGCCTTCATCCATGAAAGCCTCTGCGTCGGTTGTACCAAATGTTTCAAGCGCTGCCCCACCGACGCCATCCTGGGCGGACCGAAACAGATCCATGCGGTGTTTGCCGATGCCTGCACCGGTTGTGAAAAGTGTTATGACGTCTGTCCGACCGAATGTATCGAGATGCGCGAGGTTAAACCGACCTTGCAGACCTGGTATTGGCCGCAACCGGCCAAGGCAGCATAACCATGGGCGCCGAAAACATCATTAAACTATTCAAAATTCGCGGTGGCGTACATCCCGAGGACCGCAAGCAGCTGAGTGCCGAACAGGCAATTGAACATCTGCCTATGCCACCGCTGCTGCATATTCCCCTGCAACAACATATCGGGGCCGCCGCAGAGCCACTGGTCAGACGTGGCGACATGGTCAAGAAGGGCCAACGCCTGGCCCGTAATCAGGGCGCCATCTCCGCACCGGTGCATGCGCCCACCTCGGGCAGGATCATGGGCGTGGGGGGCTATCCCGCTCACCACCCATCCGGACTGTCGGTCAGGA
>NATW01000052.1 GCA_003094555.1 gamma proteobacterium symbiont of Ctena orbiculata | reverse complement strand
GCATTGAGAGCCGTAATTGGAATGTGACAGTTTTATGATCACATTTCGCTCTCGGCCTATCAGCCTTTTACGCATCTTTTCCGTGTCGAGGCACTTTCGGTCTCATTCAGACCAAGCGGATATTCGCCTCTTTAGAAAAGCCAGATAGAACAAACTGTTACCAACCTACAGGGGTGGTAGTCCTATGTCAGGCACTATTCGGGACGAGCTACACTTGAAGTTAAGAGTAAGGCAATATTTCGCAGGGAGACTTTATGGACCTGATGCACATCAAAGCGGAATTCGCGGCGGGCCGACTCAGTGAGGCGGTAACGGAACCCTCGGAACAGGGCGAAGGCTGGCGGTTGCTGTTACATACCGTAAACGGTGAAACTCTGGTGTTGACCGATCACTCTGGACGGGAACGGGTCTATCACAGCCTGGACCACGTCACCGAGGTGGGGCTGGATATCGGCTTTGACTCGGTGCGCGTGGAGGAGCACTTCTGATACGACCAATCGCCCGACCTGGCTGAACACGTGCTTCGCCCGCTTGCAATCTATTCACTGAACCCGACGGTAGTTTGCCCAGCTAGAGAGGACGCAACTATTCAGCCGTTGCCGGCAAACCCGATCCGGAGCTGGATATGCAGAGTGATCATTCCTCCAGTAACCGGTCCGCGAAGGAAACTATTGCGGAAACACCGGGAGAACCTGTGTCAATACGGCGTTCGCCAACTGTAGCTTATCTTCACGATCTTTCTCCCTGGCGACCGGGCCGTCGACAAACAGACAGGCCAATCCATGCACTGTGGACCAGGCCAGCAACTCATGCGGACTGAAGTCGGATGGATCCTCATCGGCAATGGTTCTGACGAAACCCTCCTGAAGGTAACCGGCCAGACGCTCCGTCGCAGCGAGGTAGTCCGAATCCCTTGAGTAGATCATCTCCTCGCGCCACATTGCCCTGAAAAAAGCCGGCTTGGTCAAGGCAAAGCGGACATATGCCATGCAGACAGCATGCAGCGCATCGTCACCCTTTTCCTGCGCCTGCAGCATGGCCGCTTCCATCGCATCGGCGAGCTGATTCAATGCCCGGGTCGCAAACACAGTCAACAGCGCACGCTTGTCCGTATAGTGTCGGAAGGCGGATGCCGGTGAGACGCCGATGCGTTTGGCACATCCCCGTAGCGTGACTGCCTCGATACCAAACTGCGAGGCGATCTCGTCAACAGCATCGAGCAGTGACTCCGCCAGGTGGCCGTGATGGTAACGACTGCTTCTCTTCTTCATGTTTTATTTGTAGCACTAAAAGTGATCATTGTTAACATTTTCTTCCAAAATCCTTGAAATACTCCCTGATTTCATCTAAATTGTAAGTTAACAGCGTTTACATCTGTCTTCAGATATTATTCTAAGTCACTGTATTCTATGAATTAACGGAGGATCATGACAATGTCGTCAACAGACTATTCAACAGCAGGCAGGTCGCGCGGGCAGTGCTTCAATGGCCATACCTGGTCATGCGGCCGCGGTCACTGGAGCGGGGCGAATATCGCCGCAATGGTGCTGGGTTTCATCATATTTCCGCCATTGGGCTTAATAGTCTTGTTATGGACAATCCTGGGTCATCCTATCCAGGAACTTCCCGGTTGGGTGCGCGACAAGTGGAATCAGCTCTTCCGTAAGAACAGTGCAGGAACATACGAGGATAGTGATAACATCGTATTCAACGAGTTTCAGCAGACTCAATACGATCGTATCCGTGAAATCAAGGAGGAGATCAAGAAGCGGGCGGAGGCATTCCGTTCATTTCGCTTCGACGCGAGACGGCGTAAAGACCGGGAAGAGTTCGACGAGTTCATGGCAAACAAGCCTACAGACAACAATGATGCGCACTGATTGCCTGAGATAAGAGTGTCATCGTCGAAAAATGCCACCCGTGCGAGAAGCAGGGTGGCTCTATAACGGCAGCCGCGACATGCGCAGCGCACGAAAAGAACCGGGGCAGGTGGTTGACCGACAGAACTCTGCCTGTGAGGAACCAACACTGAGAATCGATCCTATGGCGGTCAGTTGCTTGTAGGTTACTTCCTTTAGAAAATCCGTATAGCGTCTATACACTTCTGAATCGCAGAGCCCAAACGACGATTTTGGCCGCCTATCATTTCCAACTGTCGTTCGAATTCAGATCTAAATAACCATTTGATTTCCTGTTTGTTCTAGGCCTTAATTAGGGCATCGATACTCTTTACTCTGCACATATGCGTCTATATAAGTATCAAGTAGTTATAGACATTTCTATTATTTATAGAACAATCATGAAATGAGGTCAGGGACGATGGTGGTAAAACCGTCCATATTTACTCACCTTATCAAAGCCTCGCGCAGCCTGCCCAGATCAACCAGACTGTTTCTCCTGCGAGTCCGATTCGTTCAATCGGATGATAGGCCGCAACTGCACTATTGGTATTAGTGAAGAAGCGGTCTGGAGGAGGAAGTTTTAGGTGGCGTGAAATTTCTATCGTCTGATGATTCCGATGAGTTTAAAAATATGTACAAAATATCGCAGTAGCAGTTGGTGTATCGGCTGCTAATAGCGATAATTTCTGGAAACTGGTCAAGCAAACTCTTGGGAGTTCAATAAACTTGCTAGTAGGCAATTAATTATCTAACAACGCCTCCAGCACGAAGCGGTAACGCACGCATCTGAGGCGAAACGTTATACTTAGAAAACGATGATAATTCGTGAAGCGACCCAGAACGATACACCTGCATGGTCAGAGATGAGAACTGATCTATGGCCTGAAACCGTAGATATGCACATTACAGAAATCAACGAGTATTTTTCGGGTACATCAATCGATATAGTTCAAGCCTATGTAGGCGAAATCGGTCTTGAAATCATTGGTTTTTTGGAGCTGAACATTCGTAATTTTGCTGAAGGTAGTCGTAGCCCAAAGCTTCCATATATCGAGGCTTGGTACATTAAACCCAAGTATCGAGGTAACGGTTACGGCGCACTGCTCATTCAGCAGGCCGAAAAATGGGCGATTACAAAGGGTTACTCGGAATTAGCGAGCGACACCGAGCTGGGAAACGACCGAAGCATTGCCATGCATAAGCATTTGGGCTTCGTTGAAACGGAACGCATCGTTTGTTTTCTCAAGAAATTGACAAATGCATAACCATCGGCTTCATTGGATGCCCGCTATCGCTCGCACCACTGAGACAGGCCGTTGAACTAAACCGTTATGTCTCATAAAGTGTCGTAGTGACCGCCGTTGGCAAAAATATAGATATATGTATCGTCAAACTTATATATGAGTCTGTCTTTTAGGCTAATTCGCCTCGACCAAAAGCCAGTGAGATTATGACGAAGGGCTTCTGGCTTCCCCAAACCTGTCGTTGCATCATCGCACAACATTTCTCTCAAAATTGCGCAAAGGTTTTTGTGCTTACGTTTATCGTATTGTCGCAAATCTTCCTATACAAGCCATGTTTTTCCTTCAAATACTAAGGATCTCATCCATTTGCCCTTCCGTGGGGGTATATCCTTTACCTGCTTTATTGGTTGCACTTGATTCAGCGATCTGGTGCATAGGGCTGGTATTTTTCAGAACGTACAATGTCTCCTGGTCTCGTTCCCAATCTTCTGCGCTCATCACTACAAAATCTGCACCGCTTCGGCGGGTTACACGTAGCGGAGAGTGGTGGTTAACAACTTGTTCTGCAAAGGATTTTAATCCTTCTCTAAATTTATTTACTGTGGTGGTGTCCATTGTAGGCGCCTTCGAAATGTACGGTATTGCCGTACAGGCTAGACAAAAAGCCTTAACAATGCCATACACTAAGGACGGTAAAATTCGGCCAGGTTCCGAGTTTGCCTCCTGTGAAGGCGGCCGTTAACGTCCGCTGTCGTGAACCCACTGAGATTCACCTAAATAACCGCTTCGGTCGCGAAAAGGAATATTTCGTCAGCTTATTCTTAATTTAAGGAGGAGAAGTTATGCGCAATAAGATTAAAAATACAGTTGTGGCGCTTTTTCTGTCGCTGATGTTAACCAATGCCGCCTATTGTGAAAGCATGATCTACCATGTCGATGGAAAACCCTACGAGGGATACTACGTCTCTCCCGGATCTGACGCCCCAATGGTACTGCTCATCCATGACTGGGATGGATTAACTGACTATGAAATCAAGCGGGCCAGCATGCTGGTCGATATGGGGTATGCAGTATTTGCCGCTGATCTGTTTGGTGCAGGGATAAGGCCAAAAGAAGTGACGGATAAACGCCAACATACCGGAGAACTCTATAAAGACCGGAAGAGAATGCGCATGCTGATGAACGGCGCTCTGGAAAAAGCTACCGAACTTGGAGCAAATACGGACAATGCCGTTGCGATGGGTTATTGTTTTGGCGGTGCGGCCGTGTTGGAGCTGGCCCGGTCCGGAGCGGATCTGAAGGGTTTTGCCACTTTTCATGGCGGATTGAAAACACCGAACGGCCAGGACTATTCGACTACCCAGGGTGAGATTCTGGTGATGCACGGCAGTGCCGACAGCAATATCCCCATGGACCAGTTTGCGTCACTGGCAAATGAGTTGGAAGCGGCAGGAATCAGTCACCAAATGGTTACCTACAGCGGAGCACCGCACGCTTTCACTGTATTTGCATCCGATCGATACCGGGAGGAGGCAGACCGCAAATCATGGGCGCTTTTCAGCCAATTCCTGAAGGAGAAGCTGCACTGATTTGCCACAAGGTATCAACGGCCAGGGAGCAATCAAGACATAAATGTCAGCTGACGGGAGACATTTATAACGATTAAGTCCATGAGAAATCAAATTATTCCATTAGCAAAACAAGGCTCTATTTTCGAGCTTCGGTGATATATTCATGAAGTCATATCATTGTTCCTCCGGCCAAGGTCCTATGGATATTCCGCAACAAAATCAGTACCAGACAGGTCTCTTTGTTTTAAGACGATTCTTGGCGTTAATGGCATTCGTTTGCGGGAACCCAGCATTTGCTCAACAGAGCGGTCCGATGGTTCTGGTGGATTCGGCCGAGGAGGTCGCTCTAATCGAAGAGGTTCCAATAACCGGCAGCGTCGTCTCGGCACGTATCGCCAAACTATCGACTGAGGTGAGCGGTATCGTTGAGCGTATCTCAATCGAGATAGGCGACCAGGTACGGGCCGGTGATGAAATCCTGCAGCTCAACTCGGAGCTGGACAGGCTTTCCCTGGCGGCGGCTCGCGCGGCAACGGAAAGCGCGATCCAGGAATTGGAGGACGCCAAGCGCCGTTTGAACGATGCCAAGGTGCTGGCCAAGCGCCACAGCGTGTCGGTCAATGAAATCGAGTCGCTGGCGGCTGAGGTTCGCATTGACAGTGCTGGAGTAAAGCGTTTCCAGGCAGCGCAGCAACGCCAGGCGGCGCAACTGAAACGACACAGGCTGATAGCGCCTTTCGCCGGCGTCATCAGTCGCAGACTGGTCGAGCAGGGTGAATGGATTCAGCCGGGTGACACCGTCGCCGAATTGATCGCTACTGAGGGACTGCGCATCGATTTCCAGGTCCCGCAGTCCGTTTACGCCAAACTGGATAAGTCCACCAAGATCCTAATCAGCCTGGATGCGCTGCCTGGGCGAACATTTGACAGCGTGATCGAAACTATTGTCCCGGTGACCGACCCGGGCACTCGCACCTTTCTGATTCGGGCAACGCTGGACGATCACCAAGTGAAGCTGGCGCCGGGAATGTCGGCCAGTGCGGTACTGCGATTGAATACCGGGACTCGAGGTGTCGTGATCCAACGTGATGCATTGATACGCTACCCAGACGGTCGTGTCACCGTCTGGGCGGTCAATCAGAAAGGAGAAAGCGCCACGGTCTCTGAACAACAGGTTCAAACCGGTTTGAGTTTCAACGGCAAGGTCACTATCACCAACGGCTTGGCCGCCGAAACCACCGTTGTGGTGCAAGGTAATGAAGCGTTGCGCGACGGCCAGCGTGTGATCATCAAGGGTGAGGAATAAACCCAGGTCATGTTCGAAGCCATGGTCAAACACGGAATTCTGATCGCTGTGGGCACGCTCATCGTGGTCGTGCTGGGGATCGTCGCCGCCTTGAAAATACCGGTGCAAATGATCCCCGATTTGGAGGTTCGCACCATCTCCATCCGCACCAACTGGCCAGGCGCTACTCCGCAGGATGTCGAGAAAGAGGTTCTCATCGAACAGGAAGAACACTTGCGCAGCGTGCGCGGACTGCAGCGCATCGTCTCCTCCGCCTCCTTTGGTCGCGCCCATGTCGAACTGGAGTTCCCATTCGGTATTAACCTTAACCATACCCTGATCGAAGTAATCAACGCGCTGAGCCGCGTGCCCTCTTATCCCAACAACGTGGATGAACCACGCATCTACGCCACCTCCTTTTCAGCCAACTCCTTCATGTATTTCCGGGTTACGCCCTTACCGGGCAATCCGCGCAACCTGAATATGATCCCCATGCAGGATTTCATACGGGACCATGTGGCTGTGCGAATGGAAACGGTGCCAGGCGTGTCGGAAATCTCTGTCTACGGCGGTGCCGAACGACAAATACAGATACTGGTCGATCCTGCTCGACTCGCCGAACGCAATCTCACCGTGGCGCAAGTGCGCTTTGCCATTCAACAGCGAAATCGTGACGTCTCCGGGGGCGAGATCGAATCAGGCAAGCGGCGTTATCTGCTGCGTACCATCGGGCGTGTTCGTGACGTCGAAGATCTGAAAGAGGTGATTATTGACCATGAGGGTGATGCCCTGACCCGTCTTGGTGAGATTGCGGAGATTCGGCTCGGCCATTTCGAGATCACCCGTTACTCTTATACGGACGGCAGTCCGGTGATCGGCATGTCGGTACGACGTCAAGCAGGTTCCAATGTCATCGACATCAAGCGGGCCATGATGCCGGAGGTTGAGGCCATAAACGAAGAGGTGCTCAAACCCGCGGGCATGCAGATGTTTCTAGTGGCAGATGACGTGGGTTATGTAGAGGCCTCGATCTATAACGTTTGGACGAATCTGCTTATCGGGGCAATATTGGCCAGTATTGTCATGTTTCTGTTCCTGCGCACAGGCAGGGCAACACTGATCGGGGTGATGGGCATACCAATCTGTACCATCGCCGCTTTTACGGGCCTCATCCTGGCGGATCGCACCATCAATGTCATCTCATTGGCCGGTGTGGCTTTCGCCATTGGCATGACTCTGGATAACAGTATCGTGGTGCTGGAAAGCATCGAACTGTCATGGCGCAAGGGGCTTGACCGATGGCAGGCTGCCGTTGACGGAGTGCGCAAGGTCTGGCCCGCGGTGCTTGCCTCGACCCTGACCACGGTGCTGGTATTCGTGCCCATCGTGTTTATCGCCGAAGAGGCGGGGCAGTTGTATTCCGATGTGGCGATCGCCATCTCTGCTTCCATCATTGCCTCCATGCTGGTGGCGATTGCCGTGATACCTGCGGCCGCCGCGCACGTCTTTAGGGGCAGTCAGGGCCATCGGTCTGCAACCAAGGTGGGGTGGAAGGAATTTCTGATCAGGCGTGTCGAATGGATAGTCGGGACACGCATACATCAGTTGGGCGTCATCGCGGTGGTGATCGGTATCTGTGGCGCAATCATCGTCTACCTCACACCTCCTGCTGAATACCTGCCGGAAGGCGAAGAGCCGAAGCTGTTTGCCAGCATGAGTCCGCCCACCGGCTACAATCTCGAAACCATGACGCGCATCGGCCATGAAGTGCAGGAGTATTTCATGCCCTTCCTGGAACACGACCCGAGCCGGTTTGAGCGTGGCGAGACCGAGGTGCCGGCCATGGCCTATTTCAATCTGAGTATTCAGGCCACCCGCCTGCGTATCATCGCTCAGCCAAAGGACCCCAATCATATCAAGCCGCTGATGGATGCCGTTGATAGGCAGTATGAAAAGTATGTCGGTATGCGTTCGTTCGTATCACGCGGTTCCATCATAACCAGCAATAGCGGCGGTACTCGCAGTATAAACCTCGACATCTCAGGCCCCTCCCTGCAGACCATCTATGCGGTTGCCGCAAGCGCCGAATCCCGCGCCAAGCAGGTTTTCGAAAAACCGAGGGTCCGCTCGCAACCCGCTTCGTTGTCCCTCTCTCAACCCTTGATCGAGATCAAGCCTAACTGGGAACGGCTGGCGCAGTCCGGTATATCCAATGCCGACATGGGATTCACCATCGCCGCCATGACCGACGGCGCCTTTGTCGATGAGTTCTTTCTTGAAGATGACAAGATCGATATCTATCTCTACAGCAGTGCGGGTAACAATGCCTCGCTGGAAAGCCTGGATAGTCTGCCGGTCTATACTCCCACCAATGCCGTGGTGCCTCTGGCATCGCTGGCGAGGATAGTGGAGTCAGTCGACACCAGCAACATCCGCCGCGTGAATGGAAAACGCACCGTAACCCTGAGCATCATACCGCCAGACAACATCGCCTTGGAGACGGGGCTGGAGATCGTCAAACGCGACGTGGTGACATACCTGCTGGATAGCGGCGGCGTACCCAGCAATGTAAAAATCATCATCTCCGGCGCCAGTGACCAATTGCAGGCCACCCGCGAATCACTTACCGCCAACTACCTGGTGGCCCTTGTCATTATCTATCTGGTCCTGGTCGCTATCTTTTCCCACTGGGGTTATCCCTTGTTGATCATGACCACTATTCCGCTGGGAATCGCTTCCGGACTTGTCGGGCTCTGGTTGATGAACCAGATCGGCGCCTGGCTGCCAGCCATCGGCTACCCGGCAATGAACCAACCATTCGATATGATCACTATGCTTGGTTTTCTCATCCTTATGGGTACCGTGGTCAACAACCCCATCCTGATCGTGCATCAGGCCATGGTCAATGTACGGGAACACAACATGGCGGCACAGCAGGCCGTGCGCGATGCGGTCGCCATACGCCTAAGGCCCATCGCCATGACTACATTGACGACCGTATGCGGATTGGCGCCGCTTGTCCTGATCCCAGGCGAGGGAACTGAACTCTATCGTGGTGTTGGTGTAATCGTGCTGTGCGGGCTGGTTGGAACCGCGATCGTTACCTTGACGTTCTTGCCTGCGTTAATCATGGCCGCTCTGTTTTTTCGTCGTTTCCCAAAAGCAACTGCCAGCACTGAGTCAGGATCAGCCCTCTAGACCTGGAAAGTCTGTTAAAAGAAGAGCATAGTTTCAATTATTTTCACTTAGGGCCTGTTAGTATATCTCGGTATTTTTTTATTCACCGGTACGCTCAAGATCGAGTCTATGAGGGGAAAATGCAGGTATAGAGGAGAAAGTGCGGAGGTGCCGGTGGGGCTAACGGGAACAGGTATAGGGCCATATCATTCGTGTGTCAGCCGGGTGCAACTCACCGTTTTCCAACATATAGGAGATTCGAACAGCCTTCTCACTCTTAGGCAGAGCCGACATGCTTATTGAATCAACGGGCATGGATTTGCGAAAAAGTGCATTCGGGTCCATCCAGTGCGCCTCGAAAGGGATCACCATATTACCGTTGTCGTAATATTTCTCACTGCCGGAGTAGAGGATATCGAAATGGAGTACCGGTCGGCGGGACTTCCTGCAGATTTCATGTTTCAGCTCACAGCCCAATACCCCGGTGTTGCCGGTGGGGCCAATAACATCGCCCATCTTCAGACGCTGTCCTGCCTGGACATCTGGCATACGTTGAAAGTGGGTGTAGCGACTGTACAGATAGAGAGGCAGACCACTCTCTTCGGGAGTATGTCGCATCACTACCTCGATACCGCGAGGGCTTTGCTTACCCGCATAGACTGCGATCACCTCACCATCCATCACCGCATGGATGGAGGTGCCGAAGGGAGCGGGAATATCGACACCACCGTGGTAGGCCTGCTTGGGGCGGAATTGTGAGTAATCCATGGCATACCAGTGATCGATATCACGACATGAGACATCCTCACCCCACACAGGGTGAAGCCCAGTTTCGATCAAACCACGATCCTTCAGGTCCTGCACACTGTCATGACGGCCGCGGCGGATGGCGCTGATGGAAACCGCATCCGGCAGTTCGATACCGCTTTTCGGATCAGGCGTTTTTTCACCCAAACGGATCTGCAGTTCGTCAAGGGATATGACACCGTCTCCATCCAGATCGACCTTGTCGAATATCCGCTTCTTGCGCCACTCCTCCCGGCTGATGAGCGCATCACCATTCCGATCCAGCTTCTTCATTATCCCTGCCGCTGTCTTTTTCGCACTGACCTCTGCCGACAGTGAGGCGAGAATGAATATAAACAGTAACTTTAGTGCAGTTGAAGGACTACAACTCAAGTTAATATTCTGTTCCATCCCGTATCCCCTCAGACCTTGCCTTATAGAGACTGTAGAATGTTCGTCATTCCGGCGAATGCCGGAATCCAGAATCTGGGCACACAGGAATATGAGCCAAGTGACTAACATACTCAAGGTTGCCTGATCTGACACCCTCTGTCGTTTTCAGCACAGACCGCTA
>NATW01000051.1 GCA_003094555.1 gamma proteobacterium symbiont of Ctena orbiculata | reverse complement strand
GGTGCCGATGCCCTGGTGGTGGTAACCGAGTGGCAGGTCTTTCGCAGTCCCGATTTCGAGCATATCAAGCTGGCACTCAGCCAGCCGGTCATATTTGATGGTCGCAATATCTATGATCCCAAGCGTATGCAGGAGGCCGGTTTCAGCTACTACGCCATTGGCCGAGGCGACTGATTTCTGAGCTTGGAGTCCTGTTGTACAGCCGTCCTCTGTGAACCGATGGCAGGCCTCCCACTGGGCTTTCGCCAGCAGGGGTGGTGTCACCTATAATCGGTAAAGTAAGCGGCGTGCCAGTCGCTACTTTATAAGGAACACCTCACCCCAGGCATATGGACTCAGTGATAGATCCCGATCCCTATATCAAGCTGGTCACGGAACTTGGCGATATGCGTCAGGTAGTAGCCATTGATGATATCCGTAACCACCAGGGTGCCACTCTGATAGAGCGAGGGGAATCGGTTGACAGTGCTAAATATGATCGCTTGGCGGGCCATCAGTTATTGCGGCCATTGGACTATTCCCTGGCTGTGGAGGATAGGGTCACGGCAGACAGGCTTATGCTTGATGGGAAGGGTTTACTCCACAGAGAACCTGAGCTGGAGCAGGCCATTGACAAGCGTTTCATCCAGCGAGATCTACTCACCCCGATCGGAACAATCCCCCTCGAGCCACAGTTGGCATTCAAGCTGACGGTATGCCGGGAACGCTGTGTTGAGCGTTATCAGCACATGCTGCGGGTAGCACTGGTTGCGCTCTATATCGTATCCCGCTTGAGATGGCCTGCTGATGACAGGCAGGAGCTGGCGACAGCTGCCCTGTTTCAGGATCTGGGCGAGATGCATCTGGAGCCTGATCTGTTTACCAGCCGGCAGCCGTTGTCGATGGCGCAGCATCGTCAAATCTACTCTCATCCAAGCATCGCCTATCGGTTTCTGAAACCATTCCCTAACTACCATCCCCGCATCAGCGAGGCGGTTCATCAGCATCATGAAAGACTCGACGGCAGCGGCTATCCCAATGGCCTGTCTGGAGAGGAGATCATTCCTGCGGCGCGTGTGCTCGGTGCAGCCGAGCTGCTGACCGCGGTCCGACTGGAACGTAAGAACAACAGCGGTAGACTCTTCTCCACCGCGGAGGTGTTGAAATTCAATGCTGACCGTTTTGGCAAGGATATCATTATGCCACTGATCGAATCGGCAAAACGGTTGGATGGATCTGCGGATAAGGCCGCTCCGGCTGGTAGTGTCAATAAAACTATCCTGCAGGCGCGTATGAAATTGTTGAATGATATATTACAGGGTGCCGATGGGATCGATGTCAGCGGCGATAACGAAATGGCATTGTTCATCGTGAAACAGCTACAGCGTTTGACTGGCATGGCACAACGCTGTGGATTCGATCTGCGTGCCCCGGTCAAGCTGTTGAACATCATCGGTGATGAGGAGCGAGCGCTCTCGGAACTGGATGCCCTGGTCAGAGAGATGATCTATCTTGTCCAGAGTACAGCCAGAGAGGCGCTGAGAAGATGGGTACATGATGAAACCCCTGCCCAGGATCAGGCACCCCTTACAAAGTGGCTGAGACATGTGGATTTGACCTTGTATAGTGCCGGTTTTCTCTCCCACTGAGCCATGCTTGATGCCACTCAGGCATCTCTTCAATCTGCCAACGATTAACAGACTCAGCAGGTGGCTGGTGTCCCGCTGAAAAGCATGCTTAACTCTGACCTCAACACTATGGAATGATAGCGTGTGTCTCTCGTGTCTCTAAAAAAAACAGGGCTGTTTGTACTGGCCCTTGTATTAACAACGGTAATACTGCTGGGAACCAACCTGCCGGGTGAATACCGCCTGATGTATGCGCTGCAGGACTCCGGTCATTTTCTGATCTTCACCATCCTGACTCTGTTCGCACTATGGCTATATGGAAAAAATCTGACCAGATCGATATGGCCGGTAATGTCACTCACGCTACTGTTTGGCATCGTCATGGAGGCTGTGCAGTATCTCGTAGGCCGAGACCCCAGCCTGTATGATATTTTCATGGACCTGCTGGGTATTGTCGCAGGCGGCGTTCTCTATTGCGGTTTTATAAAGCGGTCCTTCTCTTCGCACCTTAGCATTCTCATTGTTACGCTGCTTACCCTGGTGGCGTTTTCCCAACCCATCTATTGGTCCCTTGCTTATCAGGTCAGGGTTGATCAGTTTCCCCGCCTGATCAATCCGGATAGTTTTTTTTCCAGGGCATTGATAGAGGGGAGTGAAGGTGGTGAGATTCGCCATATCGATCTGCCGAGGGATGCTTCGATACCAGCAGATTCAGGTATCAACTCCTGTGTTTATGTCACTCTGGCTGAAGGCCCCTGGCCCGGTGTCGATATGCAGGAACCGGAACCGGATTGGCGTGGCTACGCATATTTCGAGTTGGCGATCTATTCCGATCAAGTGGCTGATCTGCCGCTGACCTTACGCATCCACGACCAAGGCCATAATAGACGTTATGAGGACAGATATAATCGGCGTTTATTGGTACATACCGGTTACAACCACTTCACCCTGCCAATGCATGAGATTGAGCATGCCCCCAGCGGGCGCAGCATGGACATGGCAAATATCTCAGACGTGAAGATAATTGCAGCGCAAAAACATATCGGCAGAGGTTTTTGCTTGTTGACCATGGGGCTGCGCTAACGGAGTACTAATCGCACCCGTCATTCTCCGTAATATAGTCGCCCGTGTCGGGATCGGTCTTTGGCGCACCTTCCACGTCGGTCACCACAATACCGGTGAACATCATGGACTGGATGCGGTTGAAGTGTCGGTCCATTGCGGCAGCGACCTGGCGGTCGGTAAGGCCGTCGTAGATCATGATGTGACCCGCCTGTTCCCTACTCAGATCGCCTGGAGTGGGATGCAAGAGGCGTCGTTGTTGCCAATCCTCACTATAACTGTCGCCGATGGCGGCCTGAATCTGGCAAGCATACAGCAGTATGGCGATACTGCAGATTAGATAGTAATAGCGCTTTTCCATGGTCGTTCTCCCATCGCAGGGTAATCGATGTACTGCATTGATGAGGGCAAAACCGCTGCTCCTGCTGTTTATCATCCCGGTGTCGCTTATATGTTGCTGTAACTTTGTT
The DNA here is from genome assembly GCA_003094555.1 of gamma proteobacterium symbiont of Ctena orbiculata. Lineage (GTDB taxonomy): Bacteria > Pseudomonadota > Gammaproteobacteria > Chromatiales > Chromatiaceae > Thiodiazotropha. Next base: position 7,256 of record NATW01000051.1, on the reverse strand, counting down.
CACTGAGTGGATGTGCACTATTTACGGTCTGCATGACCTAGGCGTTGGTCGGAAAGTAAGGTGTATAAGGCAATCAGGAAATCCAATCCGAATTGATTCGATTGGTTGGCATGTCCGGGCGATTACCTGAGTGACTCAGTGTGATATTGCTGAACTATTGATGACTGTGTTGTGTCAAAAAATGGTCAGATTGTCGATGTGAGTCATCGTTAAAATGGCGGATTAACGATATTGGTATATGCACCACGTTGGTGCATTGCATTTTCTGATGGACGATAGAATGTGCTCATCTTCTTCCCGAATGGCGCTAGGCTGGCTGAATAGCTTGCCGTGGGCGGCACCGCTTGAGACGGTGCTCACGCCGAAATAATGAGGTAGAGAATGCGATTCGTAAATATATGGCCCGAATGCTGCATAATACCTACTTGTAGGTAGATAAGATATGTCGATCGGGTAAATGCGGTCGTCATGGCAGTTTTGAGGTTATTGGTCGTGCGGATATCAAGTTGGTTTTTTTCATTTCTATTTCTTCTGGCTTCCCATGCGCATGGCGTTGACTGGAAAGACGCTAAAGATGAGGCATCTTCGGGCATCGTCAGGGTGTATGTCATTCACGAGACCCGAGAGCATCTAAAGCCCTACCGCCAGGGCGATCTGGCGCAGCGAATGGGCACCGGATTCTTTATTGATGATCGCACACTGGTCACCAACCAACACGTTATCGAGGGTGCACGTTCCATCAAAGTCGAAGGTGTGCGCAGCAAAGAGAAGTTTGCGATGCGACTCGCATCCAAACCCAGCATTCGCTTCGACTTGGCAACGCTCGAGTTCATGGATGAGAACGAGCGTGAACGATTTCAACGTATCAACGGCCCCATCGGCCCACTCGATTGGGCGACCTGGGACGAGGCACGCCCCGGCGGCGAGGTTGCCGTGCTTGGCTTCGGCAACAGCGAGAAGCTCGTTGCCACCCAAGGGATTATTTCCAGCTGGGAAGCACGTCACGATCTCTATCAGCGGCGACTCGATCATGTCACCCTGATCAGGACCGATGCCGCTGTTAATCCAGGTAACAGCGGTGGACCGGCGATCAGCCCGGAGGGGCGGGTGATAGGCATTAGCGCACGCTACGGTGCTGGCGAGAACATCGGTCTGCTGATTCCGTTCAGTACTGCAAAACAGGTTGTCTCCGTGATGTCGGAGGAAGGCCAGTTCATCAAGACCAACACCGGCGTTATTAGCTACAACCTGAACCCGGTCTCACGCAAGGCGTTACAGGTCAGTGTGGAACAGGCCGGGCTGGTCGTCTCGCATGTGCTTGAGAACAGCCCGGCCGCAATCGCCGGCATCAAACGCTGGGATATCGTCACCGCGGTCGATGGACATGCCATTGAGCATGGCGAGATTGATCATCCGGTGATTGGCAAAGTGCCCTGGTGGTTCGTCGTCAACACCGCCGCACCTGGTACCGAACTGAAGCTCGATATCAAACGCCAGGGAGTCGACTCGACGATCAACCTGGTTATGAAGCCAACCGAGATACCGCGAATCTGGTTGCCGACAGAGGGTGCCGATTATCCCTTGGAGTGGGGCTACCTTGGCGGTCTGGTCATTACCGAAGTAACCCGTGAGCTGCTGGAGAACGTCGAAAGTACCGGCAACTGGCGTTGGGATCTGGTGAATGACGCCGCGCCCGGTAAAAAAATCTTCATGGTCAGCAGTATCGAACCCGATACCCAGGCGATGAGCTATTCAGAATACGGCCTGGACCTGCTGCAACTCAGAGTACTCGCCATCGACGGTCACCGGGTTGAAGACTCGCTCGGCGGCCACCTTGACCGCCTGTATGCATCGATAGATCAGGGCAGCGCGCCGCCGTTTGTTACCATCGAACTGGAAAAGCACATCTCGATCCAGTTCGCGACCGATCAACTGGTCGCCGATATGGCGGGGTTGGAGGACCGTTTCCCAGGCATCGTTCGGCGTGCCATTCAGCCGATCTATGAAGAAGCCACGATGCAGACCAACAGAAACACGCGGGGCGCATCGCATCGCTGGTTACATAAGAGAGAAGAGACACGGGAACTGGACAGCAAACCATGAATCAGGCCGTTTGATAGACGCAGTCGCAGTTGCTGAAAAGGTCTATTCCGCTACAAATCTGCTCGGTCCTAATCAGTAAGTGGGGAAATTATTGGTCGGGGTGAGAGGATTACTCGGGCCGTCCTGGCCCTCGCCCTACGGGTTCGCTTCGCTCATTCCGAATCGCTCCTGGCGATTCGGTCGAACCTCCGGCCCCTGCCTCCCGAATCCAGATATGTAATCCAGATTATTTTTAAATCAATGAATCGCGTGGGTTGGCCTCGGTTCGATGGTTTGCAGTAAGTTGACCGATACTGTCGGTCACTGTCATTACATTTAGGTTAGTGTCTACTGATAGTGCTAAAAAATAAAAAATCAGTGGCTAATGAAAAAAACAGAAAATCCGTAGCTTAGAAATATCGCTGATATAAATAAAATCAGTAATGATATGTATGTGTTTCGTCTTGCTGTCAATAAAGTCTGCTTAGAGTTCTCTAAATGAATTTCCGAGAACTTATCCATGAATGTTACAACTGCATTATTTAAGTCGTTTTGTAGAATTTTAAATTCTCTATAATCTTTGTTAGGGAGTGGATCTAGGATTTTATTTAATTCGTTTCTGTTATCTTGTGCTGAGTTGTGTTCTGCCTTTAATATAAAATCAACCGAATCTTTAAGCTTTTTGAGTTGCGCATCGTTTGAGTCGCCATGCCAATCTGTGAAAAAAACTAGATTTGCAATCCTACCTTTAAGTAATTGCTCTGATTGTAATCAGTAATTGCACATACCCATCCATGCTAACGTTATCTGGCAGTTGAATACTTTTTAATACAATCCAATCATTATCTGTAATCTTTAACGTATCGATCAAAGCTTCGTTGCCCGCAAGCTCTCGCAATCCTTGTGGTGCACTGGAGTTGGATAGGATACTGGCGCTTTCTCCAGTTGTTTCATATGTGCCAGTTTCATCCCTAATTTCTTCACCAAGCAGGTGAGAGACGGTTACTTCAAGTTCCCTTGCAAGCGCCTGTATATGTTCAATGGAAACACCCTTACCGCCGTTCTCCAGGCGTGAGATATGTCCCTGGTCCATATCGACGAGGCTGGCGAGTTCGCGTTGGGTGTAGCGCTTGGCCTTGCGGGCGGCTTTGAGTCTGGCGGGAAATACGTCCATTTTTGACCGGTATCATGGCTCTGCAATGCTGATTTTCTTTCGCTGAGATGGCATAAGCATATAACCAATTATGTCTACCGGCCATTCCAGTCTTGATTAATGACCAAAGGACATTATAATATGACACTAGGACATCAGGAGGATGCCATATGATCATCAGGGAAGTGAGAAAGAATGCCTGTATCAGCCAGGCGGAGCTGGGCAGGCGCGTGGGTCTGCACCAGAGCGGGATCAGTCGCCTTGAACGCGGAGAGCGGCCGTTGACGGCGGTGATGCTGAAGGCGCTGGCTGTGGCGCTTGGTGTTTCGCCATCGGCGTTGCTGGAGGAAGAGGACTGGGCCGCCTGATGAGCCGTTGCACCAGGGATTGGGCTTGGGATCAAAAGCTGTCGCCGACGTTGAAGCTTGTCCTGCTCGCACTGGCAGAATATATCAGTGAAGATGTCGATCGTTGGCCATCCGAGAAACGTCTTGAGCAGCAGACAGGTCTCCCCATGCGTGTCGTGATCAAGGCCGTCGGGGAACTGGAAGCCATGGGCCTGATCCTCTGTCTGAGACTGAGGTTGATGAAAGAGAAGAGAATGTGTTGTGGGATTAACTGTTTTTTAGATTGCTCTGATTGAATGGACTGGAGACTCCAGCTCGTAGCTTGAATATTCCCAAAATGGGAATAAATAAATCAGGATCCATGACTATTCAGGATGCGCTATTTACAAGTGTGCAACAACGCGTGCTGGGTATCCTGTTTGGCCAACCCGACCGGCGCTTCCAGGGGGCTGAATTGATCCGCATGGCCCAATCGGGCACCGGAGCCGTACATCGGCAACTGACAAATCTCGCCGCTTGTGGTCTGGTCAATGTGACGCGGATTGGCAATCAGAAGCACTATCAGGCCAATCCTGACTCCCCTGTGTTCGAGGAATTGTGTGGTTTGATTCGAAAGACAGTTGGTTTACGGGAACCCCTTTTGAAATCACTGCAGCCATATAGGGACCGGATCGATATCGCCTTTGTCTATGGCTCGGTTGCCAAAGGTACGGATACAGCAAGGAGCGACATCGATTTGATGATTATTGGTGATGATCTCGATTATACCGGGATATATGACGCCCTTCATGAGGCTGAAACTCTACTTCACAGGCAGGTAAATCCGAATCTGCTTACACTGCAGGATTGGCGGAATAAAATAGTCGATGAAAATCCATTTATTATGAAAGTAATGGAACAGCCCAAGCTTATTATCCATGGATCGGAAAATGACCTCGAGCAAACTCGACAATCTGGTGCGGATTGGCCAACTCAATAAAGAGACGGGAACTCAGGCTGAGTTTAATGGGTTGATTTTTAGTCTCAATGCATCTACCTGGCGGGTGCTGGCGAAAGCGCATGAGCACCGCAACATAGCAGAATATGAAGGCCATCTCGAGGTGGATGAGCAGCTGCTATTCGATTTGATCAATGCTGCTGAGAAGGTCTATTCCTCAGCTATTGCGTTTGGCCCCGTTCTGGATGAATAGCCATTTGCTCTCTATCGAGAGTACAAGACTATCACTGGCCAGTGATGCCAGATTTTTTCTGATTTATATTTTGTGGAATCGTTGGTCGGGGTGAGAGGATTCGAACCTCCGGCCCCTGCCTCCCGAAGACAGTGCTCTACCAGGCTGAGCTACACCCCGAATACAAGAACCTCAGCGGAGCCAGGAGTTTACAGTAGGTCCCTTCAGCAAGCAACATTAGGAAATCCTAATTTTTTATCCATTCCTTAACGGTTTTCTGACCGATAAAATTGATTAACAATCCCTGTAGCGGCTTCGTGTTAACCTTCAGGGAGAGGGATTTGTTGGCGCTCGACTCTTCACTACTGTTCAACAAAACAATTAGAGAGGATTGCGGAATGAAAACGACACACACTCTTCTGGCTGGAGGACTCCTGATTACCATTTGCACGGCGCTTCCCATTGCTGGAACCATGGCCCAGGATGGCCATATGCCTTACGGCTATGGACAGGGATATGCCCCGCGCGGTCCCTATCAAATGCCGGCTATGCCACCTCATCCCGCCTACGGTGGATATGGTGGTGCGCCGGGATATGGATATGGACCATACTGGCAACCGTATGGCGGCTACTATCCTCCACCATCGAAATACGGAAGCATGCCGGAGCCCGGTAAGCAAGTGAGACCCGAAATGCAGGGTATGGGTGGCACGTCTGGCCCGCAGGGTAAAAGTGATATGCAGGGCATGTCTGGCATGCAGGGTATGAGCGGTATGGAGGGGCAGTCGGGTATGGGTGGCACGCCTGGCCCGCAGGCTAGGAGCGATAGGGAGGGCATGTCTGGCATGCAGGGTATGAGCGGCATGGAGGGGCAGTCGGGTATGGGTGGCATGCCTGGCCCGCAGGCTAAGAGCGATATGAAGGGCATGTCTGGCATGCAGGGGGCCCAAGCTTTGCCAGCCGTGCCGCTATTGAAGGGCATCACCGGTACTTACAGGATCTCCCCCTCCGGAGAGATTCTCCTTTTCCCCATCGCGTTCGAACCGACCGTGAATCCCGCAGCCAAGGATTCAACCGAAGCGGGTAGCAGATAGTCTTTGCTGACTCGCTGAAGGGTACAGAATCTATGACGAGGTACACTAGGGGTTTCAATTGGTTCTGGCGACCGAGAAGTCCGCCAGGCAGGTGAGTGCCTGGCGATAGGGAGTATCGGGCAGTCGTTCGAGGGCGTGTTTCGCCTGTTCAGCCTCCTGCTGAGCGAGCTGTTGGGTGTAGGCGATGGCATCGCTCTCTGCGATCGCCTGCATGACGAAATCGATCTCTTCCAGGCCGCCCTGTTCAACGATCTTGGCCAGGCGTTGGCGCTGTTCCTGGTTGGCGCTCTTCATGGCCTGGATCAGGGGCAGGGTTGGTTTACCCTCTGCCAGGTCGTCGCCGATATTTTTGCCGATTTCACTATTCTTGGCGTTGTAGTCAAGGGCATCGTCCACCAGCTGAAAGGCGATACCCAGATGCAGCCCATAATCCGCCAGGGCCTGTTGTTGATCCTCGTCAACCCCGGTGATGATGCCCCCAAGGCGCGCACCGGCCTCGAACAGGGTGGCGGTCTTGCGCTTGATTACCTCCATGTAGTCCGCCTCGCTGGTGTCGGGATTGTGCACATTCAGCAGTTGCAGCACCTCCCCCTCGGCGATGCGGTTGGTGGCGTGGGAGAGGACATCCATCACCGGCATCCGGCCCACGTCGACCATCATCTCGAAGGAGCGGGAGTAGAGAAAGTCGCCCACCAGGACACTTGCTTCGTTACCCCAAACCGCATTCGCGGTCTCCCGGTTGCGCCGCAGATCCGAGCCGTCCACCACGTCATCATGGAGCAGGGTGGCGGTATGGATGAACTCGATAATGGCGGCCAGGTCGATATGCCTGTTGGCGGTGTAGCCGCAGGCGCGGGCGGCCAACAGCACGATCATCGGGCGCAGGCGTTTTCCACCGCTGTGGACGATGTAGGCGCCGATCTGATTGATCAGCACCACATCCGATTTCAACTGCCGGATGATCATTTTATCGACAGCTTCCATGTCGTCGCTGATAAGATCGCGAATTGTTGTTATATCCATAGGCTGCCATGACTCACACAAAGTTCACGCATGCTAGGAGGGGGTGAAGAGAGTGTCAAGTTGGATCTGAAGTCATGCCTGTCCGGAAACAACGCGTTTATTCTAGCCCTCGGCGCCTGACGATTGTCTTTCTCCGACGCCCCGACAGCACCTCCCTGTGCTGACGCGGCATCCCTGCCGCTACTGCGAAGGACAACCGTCAGGCGCGACAGTGTCAATATCACTCAATGCTGACAGCCGGGGCAGAAGAAGGTGGAGCGCTGCCCGATGGTTTTGCTGCGAATGGCCTTGCCACATTTAGGGCAGGGCTCTCCCGATTTACCGTAGACCAGGAGCGATTGGGCGAAGTAGCCGGGATTACCATCCTCATTGAGGAAATCCCGCAACG
>NATW01000050.1 GCA_003094555.1 gamma proteobacterium symbiont of Ctena orbiculata | reverse complement strand
TCGAGGATGACTCCCAGATCATCACCGCATATTTTGTCGAGGATCCTGCCGGTTTGGGTATTGACATCCAGACCGACGATCCGGATCGGGACTACCTGCGGTTACGCTTTGGCACATCGGCGCAGTTCCAGAATGGGGTGGTCGGTTTCATCGATTTCGGTACCATCCTCTCCCATAGCGAATGGACCGCCCATACCCTCAGCGCCGGGGTGCGCATGGAGTTTTAGCTGCTGAGACGCTGTAGAAAGCGGTTCACCCATTCCATGGCAGGTGCAGGAGTCGGTTGTCCGATGCGAATCGACGCTGTATCTGCCAGCAGCTTGACCAAAGGTATGAATCCCGCATCCATGTCCGGGTCCTTGCTGCTCAGGGTGTAAAGAGTCGATGAGACCCTTTTAGGCAATACTACATTTTCCACCACTGCCGGATCGGGCTTGGCACAATAGGCAGGATCAGAAACGACCAGGAATTCCCGACAACTCAAGGGTCGATGAGGATGTATCGAACAGGATTGATTTTGCAAAAACGGGCATGGCAGGTTGAGTTCAAAATAGGCCAGGCCGATTGCCTTTATTCGCGCCTTGTCATGAGCGAGAGCAGCCTTGTCCAGCTCGCCCAGCAGACCCGTTTCATCCAATACGGCCATACTCTTTGCGAACCTTGACCTCACCTCAGCCTGTCTCTCATCCGGCATGGACTCCACGAGATCCAGCAGTGTCATGGCTTCTGCCTTACTGACGGGGACCAGTTGAGAACAACAGGCACCACAACCGCTACGACAGGATATCCGTTTGCCGTTCTCACTCACCTCTAGAATCGCGATTTCCACTACTTTATCTGTAATATTCTGGAAAAATGGAAGCAGTTCGTGAAGATGAATCGTTTCGTTGTTAAATTGAGCAGAGAATCGGATGCTATGGTTGCCAATACGAAGCTCTGCGTCTACTGTCTCTGTTTGAGGGGTTATCTCTGTCACAATCCAGGATCTTTTGTTAAGCGTTAACAGGACTGTAAAGATGGCAAATAATGACATGCTTATCAAGCTCTATGACATGAAGATCGATTGGAGTTTTATCTCACGTCAGGCGCAGCAACAAGTGACCATCCGTAAGCCGATCGGTCCTGATCAGAGAGCCATTCTGGCTTGGGCGGAAAAGCACTTTCCGCAGACCTGGCTGGGGGAGATTCAACAGGCACTCAACAATACCCCTGGCTCTTGTTTTATTGCGCAACGTGATTCATCACTGCTTGGGATTGCCTGTTATGACGCTACCGCGCTTGGTTTTTTTGGTCCCCTTGGTGTCATTGAATCAGCGCGTGGCAATGGTATCGGCCGTTCATTGGCCCAATCATGCCTGATGGATATGCGTATGAAAGGCTATGCTTATGCGATAGTTGGTATGGCGGGCACAGTGGATTTCTACCGCAAGATTGCAGATGCAGTTGAGATCCCCGGCTCAAGCCCGGGAATCTACCGATCGACATTAGCGTTAAAGGGCTAGGGCAAACAAGAACAGCGCCAGAACAATAAAAATCCCCGCAACTCGCGATTTCGCCTTGAAAAGCGGTGTATGCGTTTTTTTACCCATGCGCTGATACTCTCGCCAAGCCGTCACCGCATGGTAGAGACCAATGGCCAAAAACAGCAGGGGGATCCAAGATTGTGGTGACATAACGGCTTACTCATCAGGATCTATGCGTTTTTTTCTGTCACGCATCATATGATCCAGTGATGGGTAGTAGGTTTTTCCAAACTCGCGTGCACGCCACCAGCCACGAGATTTTCTTCCAACCAATACCTGGGGTATCTCGAGTATATTCTCTTTAAGCGGCGTGAAGGCACGCCAAGTAATGGTAAACAGGCCCTGATCGGGTTCCAGCACAATGGTATCCATCACCGCTTTCTTTTTAACGCTCTCGCCCTTTTTGTAAAAGAAAACAACCGGCACATCCAACTCTGGCAAGGTGAAACTGGTGCTGCCTTCCGGAGTCAAGTTACCCAGAAAGACCCGCTCACCGCCTTGAGGATAGGGAATCTGTTGATCAGCGGGTGCGGCCTGGAAATAGCCAGCATCAAAATCTGCAGGTGGTAAGGGATAGATATTCTCCACCCAATCCTGATCGATGGTTCCGGCCAGTTGCAGCCGTGGCTGCCAGCATCTTCCCAGCGGGCCGAATGACATTGGTGCATAGTTCCCATTGGGCATGCTGACTGGTCGCTGCAACTCCTCAGTGTTTGGCATCGGTGATCCATTAACGAAAGACCTGCCAAGCTGTTGATGGTATCCCTTGCCTACCGGGTTTTTCATGAATGCGCTGTGCTTATTTTCATTGTCGTGATAATTATCGACGCCACCAAAGGCGCGATCATAGCTGATTGGCATTCTGTCAAAGATACCCGAGTAGCCAGGACGTATGGCAATGTTACCCGACTCCCAGAAGCGATCGCCGCAAACGGCGAATGATTTAAACAGAGGTCCCAATCGCAGGGTTACTTCAACCCTGGATGTCGGTTTGTCTCTGGGTGCATATGCACTACCAGCCAAGAGGACATCACAGTGCCGTTTAAAGGGTGCATAGTCGAGCTCGTAGAGCGGTGCTGAGAATCCAGGCTCACCGGTGTATACATCGGCTTCCACGAGCTGTTTTTGCGGCTCGATGTAATCGGGTTGCCCGCCTCTTTCCGGTATCTTGAAAGTGCCTTTCACTACGATCACCAGCAGCTCGTGACCATCGGGCAGCATACTCATGGTATACCCTGCCGGCATTGGTGTGGCATTGAGCAATTCCATATTATTATCTCGTTGAACTATGCAGTGAATGGAAAACGGCTCAACCAGTAATCGACTGTCCTGGGAACAGACCGCGAACCAAAATTTACTCCGCAGCTACCGGTGGTGCTGTCAAAGGTAACCCACTTTGACGACTTGTCGCCATTTGGCGCTGCCATGCTTGCTGATTCGCTTGGTTGCGACCATGTTCAGTTTGAGTCTCGTATTCCCTGGTTAAGCTCTCTGCGCGCTGATCATGCTCGCGCATGATCCGACGCATTTCCAATAGCAGTCTGTTTCGTGAACTTCCCCGTATTGTCCTGGCCTCCGCTGTAAGATCCCGATAGCAGAGACCGACAATATCGAAATGACCCTGTTCGTGGGCAAGGAGCTCTGCGGTTTTCGAGGTGGCGACTACCCATGACCCTGCGGGATTTAAAACCATCGCGAACTCCATCTCACCCAATCTGTGTTCTGATTCCTCTTCTACAACCCTGACCCTGCCGGGCCTAAATCCCATAGAGATTCGGGCATCCTCGTGCTCACCTCTGGGACGACTTTGGATGTCTCTGAAATCACTCCATGCCAACTGTCTGGGCCAGCCGCTCAATATAGGACCAGGTTGTCCAGGTGATCCCGCCGCACCCTGTGGTTGAGCAGACCCGAATCCTGCATGGGCGATGTCTGGGGATGGGCCTGGCGGTACTGGCCGGTTGTTTCGGGCAGGTGATGGATTGTCACACATAATGGCCTCACATAGATGAAATTTTCAGATGAGCTTAACTGAATACTGTTTTTAAATACTCTACCAAGACCTCAATAGTTAATGATCTGCCGCATTACATAATAAGCCAATGAATCTAGAATAATCGCAAGCTACCAATTAAGGAAATTATGATGAAGGGCAAAACGGAGGCAGTTCATCATTTGCATGGTCATCAATCCACATGAAAAATTCATGGCCCACCGCACAGTAGTAGGGACGCATAAACTGCTTGGAGATTGAATCGTATATACTTTTTAATTCAAGTGCAGCACTTTGAATTGTGGCTGATGATTCAAAATTGTTTTCCTCGGAAAAATACGGAAGCAGCCTATCAAGTAATTCATACATGCGATTTTCTAGTCCGATGCGATTTTTTATATACCCGTCTTTTTTCCAATAGTATGTACCTATGAACTGGCCCGGCATTACCGGTTGATTAAAGTCGGCTGGTAAAACCTGCTTCTCCATGATTAGTTCTCCCGTATTGGAATCAAACTTAACCATCCAATGTGGAGGAATGTAGTGCCGGCCTTCACCTGGTACCGCCCGCGAAATCCCCCACAAGAAAACAAGATTTATACTACCTGAGTGGCGAATCGGGATCGGATACAGTTGGTAAGTTTCATTCGGCAGATTCTTAGTTGCGTACTCTCTTGCAAGTTCAAAAATGTTTTTTATGCCTAAACGTGAAGATCCGGTTGATAATTTCTCCATGTATATAGTGTGTGGTCTGGTGCTTTCGTTAAGCAGTTCTGCATTAACTTCCGCAGCCTGAGTCTTGTGATTCCAGATAATATTAATTGCAATTATGTGAAAAATGATAATGCCAACCCATAATTTACCTACCCTACTTAATAATGCCATGCGCGCTATTTTATGATGCCGGAGAGAACTCATCATCATTGAGAAACTAATTACACTATTTTCCACATGAGGCATCTTGCAAGCATCATCAACTGATGGCGTGTAACCAATTAAAAAAATGTTTCCCCAAACTATTATAATACTGAAAGAGAGGTGGTTCGCCTATTTCATTAAAACGCGCAAGAAAATCAACCGCTTCATTTTTTAAACTTTGTTCTACCGTTATGTTGCCTGCCATGTACTCGGGAAGCAGCAAATCATAACCCTGATATAGATGAGCTTGAGCATTCATATATTTTTCATCCTGACGTGCAGGGCGGCTAGTAAACGTCCCAAGTGGTTTATCAACATCGTTGTTTAATCCGAAATCAGATGGTTTCGTTGCAATAAGCTGTTTGAATTTACCAGTAACAGCTTCAATATAGGCTAAATAACTTGGTGGGCACAGTTCCAAGCTGCCTGGTTCACTGGTAACTGTAGCTGCATACATAAATGCAAGTAGTGTCTCCCCCCCTTTCAGGATTGGTATTGGATATGCTTGGTGCATTCCCGATGGAAGAGCAGATGCTGGATATATTTCAGCAATCTGAATGATTTGGGTAATATTTTTAATCATTGTCATTGACATTATCGTGACACTCACTTGATCTATCGGACACCTATCCAATCAAAGAATGCTTTTCCGATTGTGCGGTAGTAGGGTTCAAGAATGGGTTCTGCTAGTAATCCGAATAACCTTATGAATTCCTTCACATCCTGTCCAGCCTTATGAGACGATTGCTCAGTAAAATACAAAGCAAGAAGATTGTCATAAATATTATAAAAATGCTCAGTATATGCCCGCACATCACCTGGGAGTATATTTTCTGGACCCGAATACATACCAAGAAACTGATTCGGATCGTGTTGGATACCAAAGACATCTTGTGTGACTGCACGAAGCTCCTGAAGAACCCCCGTGGAAGCATCAATCCAGGCAATATATCCAGGGGGTAGTAGCAACCGTCCTTGTGGACTTGGCCTACACCCACAGAACATAAACACAACAAACATGTTAGACCCACTCCGGTATGGCAAAGGAATGGACTGATAACTCTGCTGGGGCAATCCTTGCGCTGGACCATCTCGTGCAATCTGCACAAGTTTCGCGATAGGAAGGAACTTTTGTGTGTTTGTCATGTAGCAATTACCTCAGCACCTGCAATCACCAGATGGGATCATCCGTAACAACTGTTTGCCAACTGCCTATTGCAGGGTCGGTTGCCTGGTTCCAAACGCTTATCGGCACACTCTGTTGGCACTGCCCGGTTCCTGTATCTGTTATAATGACATTGGTTACATCACCATTATCGTCATATTCTAAACCAATCACATTTACAACATGATCACCTGTTGAGGGTGGAGTAGCGCCATTGCTCCATAGTGTACTGGAGTCAACCGTAACAATATTACCGCGTCCTTGAGATACCGACAGCTCGAGATTTGCCATGTTACGAGACTCAAGATGTGAAGCCACCCCATTTTGGTTGAGGATAGAGCGACGACCAGCAGGGTTAGTGCCGCCACTAGCAAAAAGATTCCCAGGGGTTTGTGAGGCAATTCCATTACCCATTGCCCAATTCAATAAACCCTCCTGGGTGAGGTTTGACCCGTTTGATCGGTTAATGAGCAACCTGGAAGTTTCAACACCACAATTATTATAACTTTGCTGTGTTGTGCCACTGGGTACAGGATTACCGTTGTTATCTAATGTACCAGGCGGGGGATTTCGCCCAGCTGCTGCTGCTTGGCAGTCTTCTAAACCGAGCCTTGGATTACCGGTGGTTCCGGATAAACCTATCAGCACCGTTGGGCAGCAAGGAGGCATGATCACCGAGCCGGGATGGGTGCCTGAATCAGTCATCCTCGCGGCCGGCATATTCATGATAGGCACGGGAAAGGCGCCGCGCACGATAGGATTTGGCACGGGTACTGGTGTTACGCAGAGACTCATGTCACCCATCCGCGCTGCTGGCTTGCCACCGATCAATACAGTGAGCGCTCCCGGCGGTATGATGGGAAGCCCTGGCGGTGGAGCGTGAGGGACCGGCGGTACGGCAGGAATAACTTGAGGTAAACTACAGAAGATCATATCGCCTACCCGGGCGGCAGGTTTACCACTCATGATCAGCCCCCCTCGTTAACAATACACCAATATCCATGCATCTATGCTCTTTATGAATTTGTTCATGTATTGATTTTGACCATGGTGCCCTTGATCGTGATGATACCCCCGGCATCGATATGTACCTTGCCTGCAGCGGTTTTGAAGGTCACATCCGTCCCGGAAACCTCGATCTTACCGCTTGGCTCCATGCTGATGACTGCGGCACCGGTCTTCAACTCGATCTTACTTGCGGCCACTAATTTATACTCACCCTGGGTGTCGATGCTGTAATCCCCTTTGATCGCGGATTTCTTCTCACCATCCACGTCTTCTGACAGTTCGCCACTGACAGATGCTCCATAATCACCACCAACACTGGTCTTCCTGTCACCGCCCACAGTCTCCAATTTGACGCCACCAACCTCTTCTGCCTTTGCGCCCGCCACCGTCTCATTCATCGCACCACCGACCGAGACCTGATACAGGCCACCGATTGTGAGCTCCTTTGCGACACCCACTGTTTCCGCGCTATTGATGCCGACGGTTTCCGATTTATTCGAACCGATTGTTTCTGTCTGGTCGACACCCACCGTGTGGGACATATTCAGACCGATGGTTTCGGTATGATTTTTAGCGATGGTTATGGTCTTGTCGTTATTCACCGTCTCTGTCTTGTCGTGGCCGACGCTAAGCGAGCGATTGTAACCAACCTGTTCGGTACGGCTGTTCTCGGTGATGTTTTTGTGGTTTTTCTCGGCATGGATATAGAGCTCTTCGGATCCCTTTTTGTCCTCAAACCGGATTTCGTTGAAATTATCCCCTGAACCACCCTTCGTACTGCGACTCTTGATCCCACTCTGGGTCATATTGGAAGGCAGGCCATAGGGCGGCATCTGATCAGCGTTATAGACCCGCCCAGTGACGATCGGCCGGTCGGGATCGCCCTCGAGAAAATCAACAATCACCTCCTGACCAATGCGTGGTATATGCATGGCTCCCCAGTTCTTGCCCGCCCATACCTGCGCCACCCGTACCCAGCAGGAACTGTTTTCATCCCTGCTGCCATAACGGTCCCAATGAAACTGCAGCTTCACGCGCCCATACTCATCGGTGTAGATCTCCTCTCCCGCCTGACCGACCACCACCGCTGTCTGTGGCCCCTGCACCATCGGCTTCGGCGTGATCCGTGCTGGACGAAATCCCTCTTTGGTGTCCATGCAACTGAACTCACACGCATATAACGGCCCCTCGGCTATCTCAGGAACCGACTCGAAGGCATCAGCCTGAAGCGCATAATATGCACCGGTGACCAGATATTCCCGATTCTGATCCCCCCGCGGATGCTCGGTCATGGTGAACAGACCGCCCGTCGTTATGCCGCGCGCATTCCCCTTCCCTTCCAGAACCTCATGCCCGCCCTGCAGCTCCTGTATCCTATGCCTGGCGTAGCCCTCGCCATCCGGCGGCACTTCGTACTCACCCGGATAGTCATAGATCTCGTAGTCCGAATAGGGATGACTTCTCGGCATCAGCGCATTCGTCGAAAGATCGGATTTCGGTTTCTTGAAGTCGTAATCAGTGTGCGCATATTTGCCCGGCCGTACCGCTTTGGTGAATTTCCAGCTATGAATATAATCCCGAAAACGGCTGGCACCTGCCTCTGTGGGCGGCAAATAGGGAATATCCGAATAGGCCTCCAACACACTGTGAGAGCTGTAATCATCACACAATATCAGTGTGTGCTTGCCTGCCTCATGCTTGAAGAAATAGTAGATGCCCTCCTGCTCCAGCAATCGGCTGACAAAATTAAAATCGGTCTCCCGGTACTGAACACAATACTCCCACTCCCGATAGGAGCCGGTCAGGTGATCCTCAAAATCACTGAAACCATTGTCACGAAATACCTCCTTGATGATGTCTGGTACCGTCATGTTCTGGAAAATACGACAGTCCGAGGTCTGGGTCAGCAGCCAAAACCAGGGCCGCAGCGTCGCCCGGTAGTGGGCAAAAAACGCCATGTGCCCAATCTGGGTGAAACGACTCACGTAGCCGTCGAAATATCGCTTCGTGGTGTTCACCATGTCCATCTCCACCGTCATCTTCTTGCCCAGAAGATCGTCCGCGGAAATCGACTCGTTGTCACTCAGCAGATCCACCGTAAACTCATACAATCGACCCAGCTCCTCCCGCGCCTCCATCTTGAGGATCAAGAGTTCATCCGGGCCCAACGGGGTCTTTACCTGTAGCTGACGATTGCTCTGTGTGAAGGCCATCCAAGACTCCTGCGTATTAAAGCATTGTAATTTTTATGTCCCATGCCTAACCTTTCCAAGCTGGAATAATTATTTAATAGCATGTTCAGTACGTTAGAGTATGTGTTTCAGAATAGCCTGGGTCAATGCTGACGTGTAGGTACTTTTACACACTGAGGATGTGCCGCTTTTTACAGTGCACTGCACAATAAGCGAATCCTATCGCTACATCCTGATGACGGCCTGGCTATACTGCTGCATATCCGGGTAGTCGCCAAAGACGTTGCCAAGCGATGTACTAGCCGTGCAAGATGCGGCATTGACTGCTAACAATGTTTTGTTTGTGGTCATATACTAATAAACAAGCCCTAAAAGGGACGGAATTAAACTATGTCTGAGCGAATGCACTTCTCGTTCAAGCTGGGAAAGCAGGGAGACTGGAACCGGCCCCGCGAACCTGTCAAAGGCTTTACAGTTGTCATGCTCGGGGCATTCGGAGGCGGTACCGGAACCGGCAACCCGCTGATTGAAGGCGTCACCACACTGCACCCTGTCGATATCGACACCCTCGACGACATTATCGCAAGATTACGACCCTCCCTCACCATTCCTCGGGACGGAGAAAGCAAACCCCTCGTCCTGCGCTTTTCCCGCCTGGACGACTTCCACCCGGATGGACTGCTCGAGCAACTGGGTGACGATCGGCGCGCAACGAGTGAAACAGCGGCCGATGATCTGTCGAAGGCAGCAAGGGAGAATGAAGTAGCTGCTGAGAGTGGGCTCTCGGATGCATCCGAATCGGAACAAGCGACACTCTCCCGACTGCTCGGGGATCGCCCCCTTTCGGTGGAGCAGCAGCAAGAAGCGGGATCGTCGATCACAGGTCCCAAGAAAGCGATGATAGAGGATGTGGTTCGCCGAATTGCCGAGACTGCAACGGTCTTGAATGAACCTGTTTCAATGGAGCGGGATTCGGCGGAGGATGGGCAGTCAGATGATAAGGCCAGCGCTTTGAGAAGCCTGCTCCACCTTGAGGCCTTTCAACAGCTGGAAGCGAGCTGGAGATCCGTTGATTGGCTGCTGCATGCTACCGAACCGGATCCGGCGATCCGGTTCTTGATCCTGAATATCACACGCAGTGAACTGCAACAGCAGCAGACTGATCACCCGGAAGCAAAATCCGCGCCCCTCCACCACCTGCTCAGGGAGC
>NATW01000049.1 GCA_003094555.1 gamma proteobacterium symbiont of Ctena orbiculata | reverse complement strand
GGATGGAGCAGATACTTATATATTCAGACAGTCTCACATGGGGGATCATCCCCAATACGAGAGAGCGGCTGGCATTCGAAAAACGCTGGCCTGGGGTGTTCGAGAACGCTCTTCTGAAGGAGGGTAAGAGGGTCAGGGTTGTTGAGAATTGCCTAAATGGACGCAGAACCGCATGGTCCGATCCATTCAAGAACGGGAGAAACGGCTCGGAGGGGTTATCAGAAGTCATCGAAATGAACTCTCCTTTGAGGCTTGTGATTCTCATGCTGGGCACGAATGATTTTCAGTGCACACATGAGAACGATGCTTGGCTTTCCGCTCAAGGAACAGCAAAGCTTGTGAACATAATCAGGCAATCTCCCATTGAGCCCGGTATGCCTATACCGAAAGTGCTGATAATCGCACCGCCGCGTATTACAGAACCCAAAGGCACTATCGCGAACAAATTCAAGGGTGCGGAGAAGCGCTGCATTGGATTGGCCGGAGAGCTTGAGAAAGTGGCTGAAGAAATGTCCGCAATCTACTTCGATGCGGGTTCAGTCACACAAGCCAGCCTAGTTGATGGGATCCACCTTGATGAACCACAACATGAAATATTGGGAAAAGCTGTCGCACAGATAGTCATAGGTGAAAAAATCTACTAGCACGAATATCATGGCGCATCCCTTTTGGGACTGATTGGTTCCAGGCTATGCAGCATCAGTTTCATAAACATGAAAGCGCTACTGGACTGCTATTGGCGTTTATTCCAGTAAGTGGTAGTGCCGATTTTTACTCTGAGTTCCAGAGAGTTACAAAGTAAGTGACTCATAGGGCGGACTGACACAATAGAACTGGAAGAATATATGATGACATACAAGAAAAACATTCTTTTCGGAGTTGCTTCTGTGGGGCTCGCAGAGTTACTGGCTGTTTCTTTAATAGTCACTACATCGTTAATGTTTAGCGCCTGTAGCGAGGGTGCCAAACCACCGCAAACCACTTCGGTGCCCCTTAAAAATCCGAGCTTTGAACAATCCGATCAATACCTTGAAGGCTGGGGGTTCTCGCAGCATGCAGGAAAACCATCGTACGCAGTATCCATCGACACAACCAACAGTACAGATGGCAACAACAGTTATCGTATCGAGCGCGAGCTGGTTCAGTCTTGGGGAATGATCTATCAATGGTTGCCGCTCGATAATGCCATGGGAAAAATCATTAAGCTGACCGCCATGGTCAAAAGCGAAAACCTGGGTCCGGATGGATTCGACCTCAATCTGGTGTTTCGAAAAGCCAACCGAAAGGTCATTAGTAATATCGCTAGCGAAGCAGTCACAGGGACCAACAATTGGCAGCGGATTTCAGTAACAGGCGTTATCCCGGCCAATACGGCTCAATTACAGATCACAGCAGTCTTGAATGATGCTGGTACGGCTTGGATGGATGATGTTCAGGTTAGCATAACGGATGAGAATTGATGCGTAACTGGCGTCTATGACTACAGGCCCTAATGGTATGCGCCGCGCAGCTTAAGTTTAGGTTAAAAAAATTGATAAGGTTATCTTTATTAGAATCGGTTCGGTCTCTATCCCTTTCAGGTCAATGCACAAGCGAGACAGAGAAAAATTATCAGCAACCTTAAAACAGAAATTATATTAATCTCTTTCTCTCGAATTTACTTTTTGTTTTTTATGATATTGACCTAGACGCAATAGACAGGGTGAGCATGCTGTATTTTTTGTGGCGTAGAAAAAGTGCACCGAATTCAAGGATGGCAATCCTTGGAATCCGGTGCGTGTATAGCCAACCAATCGACTATTCGACTGAAGCTATATTCAAGGTCACATACTTCACCTGCTACATCGTGCTCTTCACGGCGACATTGGAGAAGCCACTCTCATTACCGTCGACATCATAGGTTGTTACAGCAAAGTAGTAGTCGCCGACATCCAGATTTTCAACCACATACTCCTGGATGGTGCAATCTGCCAGGTCAACGATCTGCTCCAGGTTATTTGCAGTGGTTCCCATGTAGATCTTGTAACCGGCGATCTCGCTCAAGTCGAGGGTAGTACCGTCGGTACGGGTTGAGGGAGGAACCCAGCCGAGTGCTATGTCGCCTACCGTGGGTTCGGGTTCCACTACCGTGATGCTGAGTGGGCTCAGTGAAGCAGTGGCGGTTCCATCAGTGACTGTGATGACGATGCTGTTGTAGACACCGACGTCCTCGCTGCTGGGCAAGCCGCTGAATACACCGGTAGTGGAGTCGAAGTCTGCCCAGGACGGTAGATTCGAAACACTGAAGGAGAGATCGTCATTGTCAGCATCGGAGGCATTGGGCGCGAACCGGTATTCGTTTCCGGCGATGACGCTGGATTCGGCTGTGCCACTGATCACAGGCGCATTGTTAGGTTCTGGTACATCATTGATAGTGATGGTGAATCCATCCAGGCTTACCCTCTCGCTACCGTCGGATACAGAGATGACGATGTTCGGGTAACTACCTGCTGACTCTGAATCAGGCGTACCGCTGAGGCTTCCATCATTAGGATTAAAGCTTGCCCAGTTTGGCTGATTGCTGATTGAGAATGTGAGGTCGTCGCCATCAGGATCGTATGACCCTGGTGTGAAGCTGTAGGCACTCCCTTCATCGCTATTGGTGGCAGGTGAGCCGTCGATGCTGGGTGCGCGATTGGTGTTGCTGACGTTGATGCTGAAGGCACTCAAGGCTGCCACGGCGCTACCGTCGGAAACACTGATAAGGATATTGCTGGTTGTACCGGCCGAGTCGTAACCAGGTGTGCCGCTGAGTACACCGGTAGAGTTGTTGAAGTCGGCCCAGCTTGGTGGATTAACGATGGAGAAGGTCAGGTTATCGCCGTCAGCATCGCTGGCCTGGGGTGCAAAATGATAGCCGGCACCTTCTGCGACAGAGGTGGCCGGTGCGCCGGATATTACGGGCGCTGAATTCTCAACCACCGGCTCCGGATCTTCGACAGGTGTCTCAGGTTCTTCAACGACTTCAGGCGGAGTCTCAGGTTCTTCAACAACTTCAGGTGGTGTCTCCTCAACGGGTGGTTCTGCGCCGCTGAGGCAATCGGCAGGTGCGCGGGTGACCGTCATTTCCAAAACCGAAGCCCCATTTCCAACACTAACGCTACAGGGTACAGCGGCTGGGTTGTAGAATTTAAATCTCCAATAGCCACGTCTGTTGACTTTTTTTGTTCCCAGATAAGTGTCTGTACCGGCAATGAAGGCGTCTACCTTTGTACCAGGAGTTCCACTGCCCTTGAGAACCAGTAGTGCTTTTCGTTTTCTCCATACGGCTTTGTCGAAACTGAACGAATCACTAAGTTTGGAATAGCTCTCTTGATAGACCTGTCCAGCTTGCAGTTGGGTCATCTGAGTTAAGAAAAGTGCGGGAAGTAGAACTAGTGGTAGAAGAGTGTGACGAGCTTTCATTGTACAACCTCAATTGCGGAATCCTTTGGTTGCTAACTATGGCGGTCAACACCTGCTTTTATTCACTCACAAGATCACAGTTTTGCAGGACGAATATCACACATTTTGTTGCGCCGCCCCACAGTGTGAATAAGCTCGAAAATATGAAATTTAGTTTGTTAAAAATATCCGAAATAACACCTGATACCCTTGCCTTTTAGTTGCTGCAAGAAAGGGTGCGCAAGAAGTGAGAACTGGTCGAACTCGTATATGAGAGTTGAATCTAAAAAAACTTTAATTCGGCTTGAAAATGAAATTAAATCCCGTTCATTAATTGCATCCTTATTGGGTTTGTTTATGGTGTTTTTAACAATCAAATAACTGAATGACGTTTGATTAAAACCGGGAAGAATAAGCTAAATTTATTTGATCTGATTCTATAAATTAAATTGAGCAGAGTATGATTAAAATTCCCACCAAATCACTACTGCATATCTTCCTCTGCTCCAGTTCGTTGCAGCCGGGTTTGACATCGGATTATGTCATCGACACAGAGGGTGCCCATGCCTATATCCAATTCTAAAAAAGCCATCTTGGTTTCAGCTGGTTGACCGGACGTTTCAACGCTTTTTCCGGCGAGATCGGCTATACCGAAAGCAAACCCTCCGAAGCGAAGATTGAAGCCATGATCGATACCGGGAGTATCGACTCCAACCATGCTGAACGGGATAAACATTTCAGGGATGAGGACTTTCTGAATGTTGCGGCATATCCGGAAGCCAGATTCATCAGTACCTCATATATAGAAGAGGGCAAGGACAAGACCACTCTCATTGGTGATCTGACCTTGAAGGGCATCACACGGCCGATTCGAATCGAAGTGGAACATGTGGATGCCGGTACCGATCCCTGGGACGGTTTGCGCATTCATTAGGGGTTATGATTCGAATCGAACCGAACCGATGTGATGGATCGGTAGTGCGATATTAGTGATCTAGCCACTCGACACGAAAACGAATCTTGCGCCATGGATTCTCCTCTTCCAAAAGACGCACGATGGTGGTCTCCAACAGCTCACCCTGGTCCAACAATCGGGCCAGGGTGCGATTTTCGCGGCGGGGTATGTAACCCAGATGCTCATTCTTGAACCATACGGCAATGGCATAGGGGTCATGGGGATTACTGGGCTCACGCTTGAGGTGAAGTTGTTCACCGACTTGGAGAAAGGGCCAGATCGACGCGGCGCGATGGTACTGATAACCCGCCAGAGGTGATTCCTGAAGCATTACCCGGCGCCGTCTGGTGAAACTCAGGGTGTAAGGCGTGAAGCGTGGCACCAAACCTGTCATCTGCAGCATCGAGACCAGAAAATTATTTCTCTTCATGGGGTACACTCCCTGCTTATCGGATAGAGTGAGCATAATCGGGGTAGGGGCTCAATACGTGAGTCTGCTGAGGAGGTATGGAGTTCTATGCTGGAATATATCCTGTTCGATGAGTCTTCATGGTGTGGCTTCATCGACTATTTACACCAGCTGGGTCTGGAGCCGGAGACCTCTGTTGGGGAGGATGGTTGGCTGGTTGCATTGCCGGAAGACCTGGATGACGCGATGGATGCCAAGATCGAGGCCTATTACGATCAGTTGCTGGATAACAACGAGGCCATGGTCGCGGAGAGGGAGGGAGAGGCTCATCAGCATGTGGCTGGTGTGAATGTTACCCTGGCTGACGGACGGGTCGTTCAGGCTGCTGTTGATCCCAAGCTGATGCAGCGTTTACTGGATGCGGTCTCCCCCCATGAGCTGGGCGAGTTCGTGGATGCCGTAGCGGCCGCGGTGGAGAATCCGGACCATCGGCCCTTTTGTCAGCGTTGAGTCTCTGAGGGCTTCTCTGGCTGGCCCTGTGACGCCTGCTGCTGGGCCTTTTCCGCCGAGATCCGCTCGGCCTTTCTCTTTTCCACCATCTCGATGTACTCCTTCGGTGTCTGATGGATGTTGGTTTCAGGGGGATTGTCACTGCTCTTCATCACATACAAGATACCGAGTATGAGTACGATCAGTACGGCAAAAAAAGCGGTGTTACCCATTATGAATCTCCTTGTCAGCGAATACAGTTGCATCAGCTGAGTAGATTGGATAGTTGATCACAGGCCCTGGTCAACCGTGTAACAGCAGTATCTCCCAGTTACGTGTCCTGGCGATTTCGGCCAGGGTTTCGTCAGGATCCACGGCAACCGGGTGTTCCACGGCTTCCAGAAGAGGAAGATCGTTGTGTGAATCGCTGTAGAACCAGCTTCCTCGCAGACCCTCTCGATGCTCGTGCAACCAACTGTTGAGGCGATTCACCTTGCCTTCCTTGAAGCTGGGTTCCCCCGCCACCTCTCCAGTATAGTGCCCATCCAACCGCTCCGGCTCGGTGGCGATCAGATGCTCGATACCGTACTGCTGGGCGATCGGGGAGGTAACAAATGCATTCGTGGCGGTAATGATCAGCAGGGTATCCCCGGCATGACGGTGTTTCTCCACCAGTTGGCGCGATTGGGGGCTGATGATGGGTGAGATCTTTGATTCGAGAAACTCGCTGCGCCAAGCGAGCAGGTTTTGCATGGTGTTTTCCCGCAGGGGCCTCAGGGAGAAGCGCTGAAACTCGAAGATATCCAGACGACCCGTCTTATACTCCTGGTAGAAACGATCATTCTCCTGCTTGTAGGTCTCTCCATCCACGATGCCCTTCTCAACCAGGAACTCACCCCAGAGGTAATCCGAGTCACCGGCCAAGAGGGTGTTATCGAGATCAAAGATTGCCAATGCCATGTTGATACTATGCCCTAACTACCTTCTCAATTCGCACGATTACGACATTTTCCAGGATTAGGTTATGAACAGTAACGGAATATCCATAATTAGCAAAGGCTTATGTTAAGCCGCCTTGCTGCTCAAGGGCGAATATGGAAGAATCTGTACTGAGATCTTGCAATGCTTTGGCTTCTACCTTGATTGACACTGACGGTTTTCGACCCAATGTAGGTATCATCCTGTGTAATGACACTCGCCAGCTATTCTGGGGGCGTCGGGTCGGACAGGATGCCTGGCAGTTCCCGCAAGGTGGTATAAAATCTGACGAAACCCCTGAAGAGGCGATGTTTCGTGAGTTGCAAGAGGAGGTGGGACTCGGGGCGGAGCAGGTCGAGATCATGGGTTCAACCCGCAACTGGCTGCGCTATCGTCTGCCGGAACGCTATATCCGCCGCAATAGCGAACCCCTGTGCATTGGCCAGAAGCAGATCTGGTTTCTACTGCGAGCCCAATGCGGAGAGGATGCCTTCTGTCTCGATGGTTGCGAGACCCCTGAATTCGAGGAGTGGCGCTGGGTCAAGTACTGGCAGCCCATCCGCGAGGTGATCTACTTCAAGCGTAATGTCTACACCAAGGCGCTGGAAGAGCTGGCACCCCTGCTCTATCCGGAAGGATCACCGAATCGATTCCATACCAACTTTTTAAGACAACAGCGGCGTTGAATCGCGCTCCCTCGCCAGTCAACAATCGCTCTAATACTGGAGGTCCTGATTTTCTCCTGTATCCCTATCTGGCCGTGGTAAGGGTACCCTGATTCCAACCATACACCTAAGGACCGCCGGCATGCTTGAAACCCTGCATCGTATCGTCAAAGAGGTCAATGCAGCGCCCGACCTGGTAAAGGCCCTTGAGATCATCGTATCTCAGGTAAAGGGGGCGATCAGCACCGATGTCTGTTCCGTCTATCTTACCGATTTTGAGCGCCGTGAGCATGTGCTGATGGCTACCGAGGGCCTGCATCGGGATGCGATAGGCAAGGTGAGACTGCCCTACCACCGTGGGCTCATCGGCCTGGTCTGTGAACGGGCGGAACCGGTCAACTTGGCGGATGCGCCGAGCCACAGCCGCTATCTGTTTACCCATGAGACGGGCGAGACTCAGTATAAGGGCTTTCTGGGGGTGCCCATCATCCAGAATCGTAGGGTGCTGGGTGTATTGGTGGTACGTCAGCATATCCAGCGCAGTTTCCAGGATCAGGAGGTGACCTTTCTTTTCACCCTTGCGGCGCAGCTCGCTGGGGCCATTACCCATGCCCAGGCCAGCGGTGATCTGGTGCCCGAGGATGACCTGGCGCCACCCAACCGTTTTCTGCAGGGTAGACCGGGGTCCCCGGGTGTGGCGCTGGGTACCGCTGTCGTCGTCTATCCCCCCGCGGATCTGGATGCGGTGCCGGACCGGTCGAGCAAGGATCCTGATAGTGAAGAGGAGGAATTCCGCACTGCGGTCGCCGCGGTGGTAGAGGATCTGATGGCGATAGAGGATCGTTTTGAAGAGACGCTTCCGGTGGAGGACCGGGCCCTGTTCGACGCCTGGTTGATGATGCTGGGGGGCGACTCCCTGATCGGCAGCACGGTGAGAAGAATCCATGAGGGCAACTGGGCACCGGGGGCGTTGCGAGAAACCATCGAGGAACACGCCAAGGTGTTTGACGCCATGGAGGATATCTATCTGCGGGAGCGCGCCTCCGATGTCAGGGATCTGGGACGGCGTATTCTGATGTATCTGCAGCAGAAGGTGGTTGGACCCATCGACTATCCCGAGAACACGGTACTGGTTGGCGATGATGTCAGCGCAATGCAGATGGCCGAGGTGCCAAAGGGGCGGCTGGCCGGTGTCGTCTCAGCCCAGGGGGCCAGCTTCTCCCACCTGGCCATATTGGCACGGGCGATGAATGTGCCGGCCGTGATGGGGCTTAGCGATCTGCCGGTCAATCGGGTCGATGGCCGCTTCGTGATTCTGGAGGGCTACCTGGGTCGTCTGTATGTCTCTCCACCCCCTTCGGTGATCCAGGAGTATCAACGCCTTGCCAGTGAGGATTTGGCCCTCTTCAAAGAGCTCGAGGCGGAGAAGGACCTGCCTTGCGAAACCACGGATGGCGCCAAGGTGCCGTTGTATATGAATACCGGTTTGATCTCCGAGCTGAGCTCCCAGGTTAGCGAGGAGTCCGAGGGGGTGGGCCTGTATCGCACCGAACTGCCATTCATGATACGCGACAGCTTTCCCGGCGAGTCGGTGCAGGTGACCAACTATCAGCGGGTGTTGAGCGCATTTCACCCCCGCCCGGTCACCATTCGTACCCTCGATATCGGTGGCGATAAACCCCTCCCATACTTTCCGGTGGAGGAGTCGAACCCGTTTCTGGGATGGCGGGGAATCCGCATCTCCCTGGATCATCCCGAGATATTCCTTACCCAGGTACGGGCTATACTGCGTGCTGCCATCGGTCTGAATAACGTGCGGCTTCTGCTGCCGATGATCAGCCATGTCCAGGAGGTGGACGACGCCCTGTTGCTGATCCAGCGCGCCCATGATGAATTGATGGAAGAGGGCTTTGCCGTCACCATGCCGAAGATCGGGGTGATGATCGAAGTGCCGGCGGCCGTCTATCAGGTCGATGCCCTGGCACGGCGCATCGACTTCGTCTCTGTCGGCACCAATGACCTGACCCAGTATCTGCTGGCAGTGGATCGGAACAATGCCCATGTGGCGGATATCTACGACGACATGCATCCTGCGGTGTTGCGGGCACTGATCCAAATCGTCAAAGGGGCCAAGGATTTGCAGCGTGAAGTCAGTGTATGTGGGGAGATGGCGGGTAATCCCGCTGCCGCTGTGCTCCTGATCGGCATGGGGGTGGACAGTCTGAGTATGAACGGGGGCAGTTTGTTGCGGGTGAAGTGGGTGCTGCGTTCGGTCTCCCGTTCCAGAGCCCGGGAGTTGCTACAGGCGGCATTACGCTGTGAAAAGGTCTCCGAAGTCAAACAGCTACTGGGCAACGCCCTGGAAGAGATGGGGTTGGGTGGCCTGATGCGTGCGGGCAGATGAGCCGGCGAAATGGCAGCGTGATGAACTTAGATTGGCTGAAGCAGTTTATTGCCATTCTGATCCCCTTCGCTGCAACCCTGGCCATCGGGGCCTATGTCCACTACTACACCATCTCGGAAACGGAACGGGTAACCTGGGAGTCAAGTGAGCTGCTCAATGTAGGACTGGCTCGCAGTGCCCTCAACCGGGATCTCTCCAATGTCATTTCGGACCTTATCTTTCTTTCCAGTTATATCGAAAGGCAGGGTTTTGGCGAGGATGGTGAATTACGCGCCCATCAAGTGGAGCAGCTCTCGTATACCTTCATCAAAGAGAAGCGCCTCTACGACCAGGTCAG
>NATW01000048.1 GCA_003094555.1 gamma proteobacterium symbiont of Ctena orbiculata | reverse complement strand
CCGGTAAGGTTTTAACATCTCCGCCCCGGTCGAGCTTCAATGCGATCCCATGAGATATGACGCCTGAAAAGCTGGACGCATAGGCACGGCTCCAGTCAGACGGCACCCTACTGGGTATTAAGCAGCGAGTGCGTAGTTGTCGTCGTTGGCAACTATAAGTTTGCAGCTGGATTTACGAGGTACTCTGCGCCTCGGCATGCACTTTAGGTTTTGCAACCCCCGTCGAAGCCTACGTCGCCCCCAATACGGTAAGTGAATAGACATTATAGGGGAGAGATAGGTTCCCAGACAAATGGGGTATTTAAGCTAACTAGTGTCCGCTCAGAAATAACTTGAACGTTGGTAGACGCCTGACGGTTGTCTTTCGTAGAAGCGGCATGGAGTCCGCGCAAGCTCCGTCAGCACAGGGATGTGCTGTTGGGGCGTCGGAGAAAGACAACCGTCAGGCGTCGAGGGGTAGATTTGAAAGCACCATTTCTGGATAGACACTAACTAACCCTTCTTGAAGAGGCGCTCCTTCTCCCGTTTCCAGTCCCGGTCCTTATCGCTGGCACGCTTGTCGTGCATCTTTTTACCCTTGGCGAGCCCGATCTCCAGTTTGGCCATGCCCTTTTTCCAATACATGGCGGTGGGAACCAGGGTATAGCCCTTGCGCTCCACCAGGCCGATCAGTTTGTTCAGCTCACTGCGATGCAGCAGCAGCTTGCGGGTACGGGTCGGGTCGGGGTGGACATGGGTGGAGGCGGTGCTGAGGGGAACGATGTGGGCGCCGAACAGGAAGGCCTCGCCATCTTTGAGGGTGACATAGCTTTCCTTTATTTGCGCCCGTCCGTCACGCAGGCTTTTCACCTCCCAACCCTGCAGGGCGATGCCTGCCTCATAGCGATCTTCGATAAAAAAGTCGTGGCTCGCTTTTTTGTTTAACGCAATTGTGGCGCCGCCGGCATTTTTCTTTTTCGATTTTTTGGCCATCCGGCCATTTTAATCACCTCAGGCGCTTCTCACCAGAGGCGGCTTGTTAAACGGGGGTATTTTACGGAAAATGGTCGACTTTCATGCTTATAGCATGGTGTTGATGCGTTATCCGATATAGAAGGCGGGTTTCATGGCTGAAAGACAATCCATCCATGGTCAATGGTCCTCGAGACTGATATTCATTCTTGCCGCAACCGGCTCGGCCGTTGGCTTGGGTAATGTCTGGAAGTTTCCCTATATCACCGGTGAGAACGGTGGTGGCGCCTTCGTCATCATCTACCTGCTGTGTATCGCGATCGTCGGTATCCCCATAATGATGGCGGAGATCATGCTCGGCCGGCGGGGCAGGCAGAGCCCGATCAACACCATGACCGCCCTGAGTGAGGAAGAGGGGGCCAGCAGGGAGTGGTCGTTGGTGGGATGGAGTGGTGTATTGGCCGGTTTTTTGATCCTCTCCTACTACAGCGTGATAGCCGGATGGGCGCTGGCATATGTGGTCAGGGCGGCCTCGGGGGTATTCGAGGGAGTGGATGCGGGGGGTGTTCAGAGCCTGTTCAATGGCTTGGTCGGGGATCCCGAGCGGCTCATGGCCTGGCATACGCTGTTTATGCTGATGACCATGTTCGTGGTGGCCAAGGGGGTCAAGGCCGGTCTGGAAAAAGCGGTGACCTACCTGATGCCAGCACTGTTTGTTTTGTTGGTTGTGCTGGTCGGCTATGCCATGAATACCGGCTATTTTATACAGGGTCTCGATTTTCTCTTCACCCCGGACTTCTATAAATTGCTGCATAGCTGCGAGGTTGTGGATGGTTTGGAGCAGTGTGAGGTAAGCGGCAGTCCGATACTGGTCGCCATGGGACATGCCTTTTTCACCCTCAGCCTGGGTATGGGGGCGATCATGGTGTATGGCTCATATATGCCGAAAAAGTCCTCGATTGCCGGCTCGGCGATCCTGATCGGCCTGCTCGATACCCTGGTGGCGCTGGTGGCCGGAATGGCCATATTTCCCATCGTGTTCGCCAACGGTTTGGAGCCGGGAGCCGGTCCGGGTTTGATCTTTCAGACCCTGCCGATTGCCTTTGGCGCCATGCCCGGGGGGCAGTTTTTCGGCACCCTCTTTTTCGTCCTGCTGGTATTTGCAGCCTGGAGCTCGGCTATATCCCTGATCGAACCGGCAGTCGCCTGGCTGGTGGAGAATCGCGAGATGACCCGCATCAGGGCCGCTGTATGGTTGGGGCTGGTGACATGGATTCTGGGGCTTGGCACGGTCTTCTCTTTCAATATCTGGTCGGATTTCAAAATCTTCGATAAGACCTTCTTTGATCTGCTCGATTACCTGACAGCCAATATCATGCTGCCCCTGGGTGGTTTGCTGATAGCCCTATTCAGCGGTTGGTTGATGAAGAAGGAGTCCAGCAAGGATGAGTTTGCAATGCGGCCCATGGCTTACCAGGTCTGGTGGAATCTGATTCGATACATTTCACCCTTCGCGGTGATCGTGGTCTTTCTCCATGCCATAGGAATAATCTGAAGGTGCCGGTGGTCAAAAAGAGTGCGCTGGTGCTCCACTCGGCGAAAGAGATGTATGATCTGGTCTGTGATTTCGAGTCCTATCCGGATTTTCTGCCCTGGTGCAGCGACAGCCGCTTGCTATCCCGTACCGGGGAAAAACTCTGTGGTGAACTCGAGGTATCCCGGATAGGCATTCGACAACGCTTTGCCACCTGTAACCAACTGGTGGAAAACGAGAGGATGGATATTGAGTTACTCGAAGGCCCGTTTCGCAAACTGCACGGTGGCTGGCAATTTACCGAGTTGCAGCCCGGGGCCTGCAAGGTGGAGCTGTTGCTGGAGTTCGAGTTTGCGGGAAAATTGATCGATGCCGCTTTCGGCCGTGTTTTCAGTCAGGTTGCCAATACCCTGGTGGATGCCTTCTGTAAACGTGCCGACGAGGTCTATGGAGTGGGTACCAAATGAGATTTGAAGTTGCTTTCGGCAGGCTTGATGAGCAGGCCCTATTGACGGTCGAGTCGGCCGAGCCGTTAACCGCGAAACAGGCCATTGAGGCCTCTGGAATCCTGGAGCGGTTTCCGGAGATAGATCTCAGCGCCAACAAGATCGGCATCTTCGGCAAGGCCGCAAAACTCGATGCCCTGCTGGCAGAGGGCGATCGGGTGGAGATCTACCGGCCCTTGATCGCCGACCCGAAAGAGGCGCGTAAGAAGCGTGCCGCGGAGGGGAAGACGATGCGTAAAGGTGGTGGAGAAAAAAAGTAGTGGCTGCCCGCAGACCTCAGACTAATCGTCCTCACCGAATCCCAAGGAATACCAGAGTCTTTCCAATATCCCCAGATCACCATCATAGTCGGGCACGCTGACCAGCAGCTCTTTTTTCTCCTGGCTGGAATCGCTGTCTGTGGCGGGCTCGATCTCTCCACCGAAACGGGCCAGACGATCGCCATCGAAATAGAGACTGTAGCGCTTGATCTCCATGGGTTGGTTGCGCCGCTTGACACTGAATAGATAATCCCAGCGCTGTTGATGGAAGACGTCGATCAACATCGGACTACCGAGGGCGAAGCGTACCTGGCGTTTACTCATGCCGGGTTCCAGCAGGGCAACCATCTCAGGCGTGATGATATTGCCTTGCTCGATGTCCGGTGAGTGGACCAGGGAGAAATCCTCCCAGGAACTGCAGCCAGTGAGCAGGGGCAGGAGTGTTAAAATGATGATGAGAATCTTTTTCATTACAAGTACAATCTAGAATCAATCGCAATAGTAACTCATTCACAGCTATTCAGCAGCCCCGTTTTTAGAGGCTGGAGAGAACTTGGATGGATAACCAAGATATTCGCAAAGCCGGACTCAAGGTCACGCTTCCCAGGGTCAAGATCCTGGAGCTGCTTGAGAACTGCAATCAACGCCATGTCAGCGCGGAAGACGTCTATAAAATGCTCCTGGACAAGGGTGAGGAGATCGGCCTGGCTACCGTATACAGGGTTTTGACCCAGTTTGAGAGCGCTGGTTTAGTCACACGTCACAATTTTGAAGGCGGCCACGCGGTTTTTGAACTGGACCGGGGAGGGCATCACGACCATATGGTCTGCGTGGTCTGCGGCAAGGTGGAGGAGTTTATCGACCCCACAATCGAGAAAAGGCAGCGGGAGATAGCCAAGCAGCATGGCTTCGAGATGGTGGACCACTCGCTGATTATCTATGGCCACTGCGGCAATCCCAAGTGCAGCGTGGGATGAAGCGCGAGTTTTCATCCGCAAACAACAAGTAGTTTATCTACACGTCGGCGCCTGACGCTTGTCTTTCGTAGTAGCGGTAGGGATGCCGCGTAAGCCCCGTCACGTCAGGCGCCTACCAGGCATGTTGGATAATGGTCAACAGGCCTTAGTTAGGGCTGGATGCCAGATTGATCATCTCCTGGGCGTGGGCCAGGGTCTGTTCCGTGATCTGTACCCCGCCAAGCATGCGCGCGATCTCCTGAATCCGCTCCTCCTCCTGTAGTTTTGCGATCGCGGTCCAGGTGGTCTTTTTCTGGGTTGTCTTCTGCACCTGGAAATGGTGCATGGCCTGCGCGGCGACCTGCGGCAGATGGGTGACACAGAGGATCTGCCGATTGGCGGCAAGAGTGCGTAACATTTGACCCACGATCTCCGCGACACCACCCCCAATACCCACATCCACTTCATCGAATATCAGGGTGGGGGTTGAACCGTAACGGATGGTTGCGACCTGGATGGCGAGGCTGATCCGGGATAGCTCGCCACCGGATGCGACTTTGCTCAATGGCTGTAGCGGCATGCCGGGATTGGCGGATACCATGAATGCCACCTGTTCGAGGCCATGGGCATTGGCCTGATCCTGCTCCAGGGTCTGCAGCGATACCTTGAAAATACCTCCCGGCATCCCCAGTTTCTGCATCGCCTGGGTGATCTCGTCACTCAGGCGCTCTGCGACCGTTGCGCGTTTTGTGCTGAGTTCCTTTGCCAGTCCCAGATAGGCAGCCCGTTGTTGCTCCACGACCTGGGTCAGATCGGCCAGTTCAACCTCACTGTTTTCCAGTTGTTTCAGGGCCTGCTCGATCTCCGATTGTTTGTCTGTCAGCTGTTCCGGTTTGACTCGATATTTGCGCGCCATATCGTGAATCGTGGTTACTCGCTCCTCCACTTGCTGCAGGCCGGCGGAATCGAGTTCCATGTCATTCAGATAGTTACGCAGAGAAGTTAAGGTTTCATCCACCTGGATCAAGGCACTGTCGAGCATCTGCTGCGGCTCGTTGAGAGACTCATCCAGTTGCGCCGCTTCGCTGAGATGCTCCACATAGCTGGCGAGCCTGCTGCGTATGGCCTGCTGCTCTTCATCCAGGCCGTTGATAATGGCCCTACAGGTGTCGCCCAATTGTTCCAGGTGACTCATGCGCCTGTGTTCCTGCTCCAGGTTACCCCATTCGTCACTGGAGAGATCGAGGCGCTGCAATTCATTCGCCTGGTACCTCAGCAGGTCCAGACGGGATGCCCGTTCCTCTGCCGAGGCGGTCAGGGTATTCAGGTTGTTCAGTTCCGTTTCATAGCGCCGATACTGCTGGGTCACCTGTTGTGCCAGTTCCTGAAGTCCGCCATAGGCATCCAGTAGTCTGCGTTGATGGCTGCTCTTGAGCAGGGATTGGTGGGCATGCTGGCCATGTATCTCCACCAGATGAGCGCTTAACTCCTGTAACTGTTGCAGGGGAACGGTGCGGCCGTTGATATAGGCCTTGGAGGGTCCCTGCCGATTGAGGCTGCGGCGTAAGATGCACTCGTCCGCTTCATCCAGCTCCTGTTGCCGCAGCCATTCGGTCGCCTCCGGAAGGCTGGTTAAGTCGAAGACAGCGGTTACTTCGGTGCGATCACTGTCGGCTCTGATCAGGTTGTTATCCGCACGCTCGCCCAAAGCCAGCCCCAAGGCATCGATCAATATGGACTTGCCGGCCCCTGTTTCACCGGTGAGCGCGGTCAAGCCGTCCTGCAGTTCCAGCTCCATACTCGAGACTATCGCCAGATTACGGACCTGTATCTCTATCAGCATCGATTATTTTTTGGGTTTTCCGACCAGCCTAATTTGGCTCGCAGAATACTGTAATAGTCGTAGCCTCGGGGATGAATCAGGCGTACCTGCGCCTCAGCCTTGCGAATCCGGATCACCTCGCCGGGCATCGCGGGAAAAGTTGCCTGGCCGTCGCAGGTGATCTGTACATCCTCGGCGTGGGCCGGATGGAGATGGATTTCAATCGTGCTGTCTCCATCAACCACGATCGGACGATTACTCAGGGTGTGGGGGCAGATGGGCACCATCACTACGGCATTCAGTGTGGGATAGAGCAGGGGGCCGCCGCCGGAGAGTGCGTAGGCAGTGGAACCGGTCGGGGTGGAGACGATGAGTCCGTCTGAGCGCTGGTCGTTGACCAGTTGATCATCCACATAGGTCTCGAACTCGATCATGCGGGCGATATTCCACTTGTGCAACACCACGTCGTTGAATGCGAGGATCTTCTGTCGGGATGAGGATTCGTCTCCCATGCTGACTTCGAGCAGGAAACGGCACTCCTGCTCATATTGACCGTTCAGAATCTCCTCAAGCCGGCTCGTCATCTGGTCGGGTGACAGGTCAACCAGAAATCCAAGACGGCCTAAATTAATGCCCAGTAAGGGAATATTCTGGCTGGCAAGTACCCGGGCTGCATGCAACAGCGTACCGTCACCACCCACCACGATGACCAGGTCGCTGTGGGTGGCCAGTTCAATTTGCGGCACGCTGGTGAGGGGTTTACCTTTCAGCAGGCGACAGGTGGCCTCTTCAAATACGACCTCCCGCTGTTGAGATAGGAGAAAATCGTAGAGCCTTAGCAGCGTCTCTTTCACCATCGGGTCGCCGTGCTTGCCGATTAAGCCGATCTTTTGGAAGCGTTTATGCATGCTGTGTGGTATTGAATCCCCTTGAATATCCAACGTTAGCATGCTGATTAGGGCAATCCAAGCATCCCATCCGCTGCATCATAGTGCTTGACTAGGCAGAAGCGAGTTGCTAGTTTTCCATTAATTGGCACTCGATTAAATAGAGTGCTAACAACCATTCCGGAGATTCCCTCAGGTGGAGAAGAAGTCGGTTAGCGATACCGTTGTGAATGAGCGCGCCCAGCACTTTCTGAAAGCGCTGATCGAGCGCTATATCCGCGATGGACAGCCGGTGGGTTCGCGCACCCTGGCAAAAGATACCGGTCTTGATCTGAGTCCTGCCACGATCCGCAATGTGATGGCGGACCTGGAGGAGATGGGTCTGGTCTCATCCCCCCACACCTCTGCCGGCAGGATACCCACCATAACCGGATATCGGATGTTCATCGACTCCTTGTTGACGGTGCAAAACCTGAACAAGCAAGAGGTTGAGAAGATTCGAAAGGAACTCCTGCTGGGCGGTGAAGGGAGCGGTGATGTGTTGAAATCCGCTTCCAAACTGCTTTCCGGCGTCACCCATATGGCAGGTGTGGTGACCTTGATCCGCCGGGACAAAAACAACTTTCGCCAGATTGAGTTTCTGCCTCTCTCCGATCGTCGGGTGCTGGCGATCCTGGTCACTGAAGATGGCGAGGTACATAACCGGATTCTGCACACCCACCGGGATTTCACCCGCGCTGAACTGGATCAGGCGGCCAATTTCCTCAACAAATCCTTCGCCGGGCACGATATGGAAATGGTGCGTCAGCGGGTATTGCAGCAGCTGAATGAGGCGCGGGACCATTTTGACCAGGTCATGACCCAGGCATTGACCATGGCAGGTGAGTTGGTCAATGCCAGTGAATCCAAAGAGGACTTTGTCATCGCCGGTCAGACAAATCTGATGGAATTTGAGGAGCTCTCCGGTCTTGAGCAGTTACGCAAGTTGTTCGATGCCTTCACGGAAAAAAGAGAGATATTACACCTACTGGATCAGTTCCTCGATGCCGAAGGGGTACAGATTTTTATTGGCGAGGAGTCAGGGTACCAACTGCTTAATGGCTGTTCAGTGGTTACCGCCCCCTACCAGGTTAATGAAGAGGTGGTTGGTGTCTTGGGAGTCATCGGCCCCACCCGCATGAATTACGAGCGTGTGATTCCGGTGGTGGATATCACGGCAAAAATTCTCGGCGCCGTCTTGAAAAAATCCTAATCATCCCCATCTATAGAAGATTGTACGCAGCAGGCGTAGTTCTACCTATTTATTCAGAGGTCAAACGAAGTGAGTGAAAAGGATCAAGCGCAAAACCAGGCACAAGCCATCGACGAGGCGGATGCGGCTGAAATAGAGCCGGCAGGTGAGAATCAGGTCGCCGATGAGGCGAATAGCGGTCAAGAGGATCAACAGGAGCTGACTAAATTGCTGGAGGATGCGCGGGCCAAGGCAGATGATCACTGGGATCAGCTGATGCGAACCCGTGCGGAACTGGAGAATCTCCGCAAGCGAAATCAACGGGACCTGGAAAATGCTCACAAGTTCGCGCTGGAGAAATTTTCCATGGATCTGCTTCAGGTCTGGGACAGTCTCGAGCTTGGCCATCAGGCGGCCCTGGATGAACAGGTCGATGTGGACAGACTGCGCGAGGGCACCGAGCTGACCCTCAAGCTGTTGATCGATGTTATGCACAAACATGGTGTCGATCAGGTCGATCCAGACGGAGAACCATTCAATCCGGAATTTCATCAGGCAATGTCGATGCAGGAGCGTGATGATGTGGCCCCCAACACCGTGGTGGCCGTGATGCAAAAAGGCTACCTGCTGAACAGCCGTTTGTTGCGTCCGGCAATGGTGATGGTCTCCAAGGCCGGATCCGGGGCGGCGATCGATGAAGAGGCTTGAATCACAGGTACTTGACCCCACATTAGGGACAGTTAGCAAAGAATTGCATATTTTTTCAGACAAGATTCGGAGATAGAAACATCATGGGTAAGATCATCGGTATCGACCTGGGAACCACCAACTCCTGCGTAGCAGTGATGGAGGGGAGTTCCACTAAAGTGATTGAAAACAGCGAGGGTGACCGCACCACGCCCTCCATCATTGCCTATGCCAATGATGGTGAGATCCTGGTCGGTCAGTCCGCCAAGCGCCAGGCGGTGACCAATCCGCAGAATACCCTGTTTGCCATCAAGCGCCTGATTGGACGCATGTTTGACGATGATGTGGTGCAGCGCGACGTGGACATGGTGCCCTACAAGATCGTCAAGGCCGACAATGGTGATGCCTGGGTAGAGGTCAACGGCAAGAAGATGGCACCGCCTGAGATCTCTGCCAAGATCCTGCAGAAGATGAAAAAGACCGCTGATGACTATCTCGGCGAAGAGGTGACCGAGGCGGTTATCACCGTACCGGCCTACTTCAACGACTCCCAGCGTCAGGCGACCAAGGATGCCGGCCGTATCGCCGGTCTGGATGTGAAACGCATCATCAACGAGCCGACCGCCGCGGCACTGGCTTACGGCATGGACAAGAAGCGGGGTGATCAGACCCTGGCGGTCTATGACCTGGGTGGTGGTACCTTCGATATCTCCATCATTGAAATCGCCGAGATCGATGGCGAGCATCAGTTCGAAGTACTCTCCACCAA
>NATW01000047.1 GCA_003094555.1 gamma proteobacterium symbiont of Ctena orbiculata | reverse complement strand
ATGCTGCAAGGCAGCCTGGGTTATACCAGTAAGATAGTCCTCGAATGCCTGCTCCTTACCCGGTTTCGGCCGACGGGTAACGAGCACCGTCACGGGTGGATCTGGGGTTTTTTCCATCAGAGCGACTCCTCAAGCAAAGATCTGCCAACCTCGGCGCAGCGCTTCACTCACCACGCCCGGCGAAGTATCCAGGAATTCACTCCGCTTGGCCATCCGATCGAACCAATCGGCGAGCAAGGGTGTTTGCGGTGGAGGCATACCATAGGCCATGGCCAGACCGAATCGGCTGGCCAGGACATAATCGGGGATACCGGCATGCGCTACAAAATAATCTGACTCCAACAAGGCCTTCTCCAGCCTTGGCAAGGCCAGATGCCACTCCTGCATGGCCTCGGCTATGATCCCCTGATCCCACTCTCTCGAGTGACGCTGCCGGCGTTCAAAAACCAGCTTGCGCACTGCCCCGCCAACCTGTGTGTCTGCATAGTGAGCAACTCCCCGGGCCAGGGCGCGTTCCCTTGCCGAGGCGGGTAACAGATCGCCATAACTATCGTTCAGGTATTCAAGCATTACCCCTGACTCGGTGATGACGATTTCATCGATCATGAGCACAGGCACGGTGTTAGCGGGGGCAAATTTCCGCCAACTCTGCAGATGCGCCGGATCGTCATATGGGTAAGGTTGATACTCCACACCACAACGTTGCAACGCCATGCGTACCCGCCAGCAGAAGGGGCATTCAGGTTTGTCGTAGAGCCTGACTTCCCCGTTCATATTCGCGATAATCTCCTCTCCTGCAGGTATTCCATGACAAACTCGATACGATCCTGCCCCCAGAAGATCTGATCTTCGCAAATGAAGGTGGGCACTCCAACCGCCCCCCTCTCCTCGGCCTCGCTCCAGTTTTGCGCCAATGCGGCTTGTCGCACAGGGTCCTGGGCCGCATCGGCCAGCTCATCCCGATCCAATCCGATCTCGCTGCCCACATCGAGTAACACTTCGAGCACACCGATATCCTTACCCTCGGCCCACTCCTTGCGCATCACCTCGACAATGTACGGGCGCAGCAATCCCTTCTCCTCCGCCAACAGGGAGCCCGCTCCGGCCAGAGTTGGATCAGTGTTTTTCGGCGGGGGATTGACGGGGATGCCCAGGCGCCTGGCGAAGCGCGCCATATCCTGGCGCGCGATCGGGAGCCGCTTAACCGCTACCTCCGGTGGCGAACGCCCATCCCAGCCACCCAATGGGCGCCATATCAGATTGGTACGATAGTCATCAAAGATACGCCAGATGGTTTTACTTGCCAGATAGCAGTAGGGACTGCGGAAGTTGAAATAGAGATAGACGTCGGCTGGTTCGGTGATCATGCTTCACGCTATGTGTCTGAGATAAAAAATGCCCGGCGCTGATGCGCCGGGCAAGGGCACGGTATCAACGACCGGAAGCTCTGAGATTCTGTACGGTAAATTTATTCGCCGGATTCAATGCGGGATCGACTTGCCCCTTGAACTGACCTGTCGTGCAGTGCATGGCCTGTACATCGATCATGGTGAAGGAGTCATCGATAGCCACACCGGTTCCCTTGTTTTTCGGCAGGTGGTGATCCGGATGCGCCTGTCCGATCTGCCAGCTCTTCCACAGATCACCCTTGCGGTCATAGGTCAGGGTACGCGGGATGGTGAAGGTCTGTGCATCGATAAAATGCACTCGCTTGCTGATCGGGTGATTGGGATCCCGCGGCTTGTTCTCCAGTTCATAGACCTTGCGCAACTGCCAGGTAATCTGCGGAAAACAGTTACCCTTGTCACCCATCTCGACAAACTGATAGCCGTCTGACTCCTTGTGCTCCTCGGACAGCTTCAGGCTGTTGTGATTGTAAAAGGGAACCAGGATGTTTTTAGCCCCCTTGAAGTTCCACTCCATATCGTTGATACGGCCGTTGTACCCCTCGAAGTCCTCGATCATCACATCGGATCCGAGAAACGCATCTGTCACCTGCCCCGATGCGAGACGGCGTACCCGCCGTTGAAAGCCGAGATAGAGCCAGGCGTTGTCACGCTTGAGATCGTCCTCATAGCGATGGATCAACAACTGGGTGTCCTTTACGTCAAACGGTTCCAGCGCCTGCACATAAATGGCGCGGAAAAGCTTTGAAGGATTGGGTGAGATCTCCGGTAACGGCTCCTGGTTGACACGATGCATATAGTTAAGGAAGTGGAAATTGAACTTGATGGTTCTCTCCAACTTGCCGGAGTTCATATCCTTGTATTTCCAGTAAAACGGATAGATCGCGGCATTATCGCCCCAGTTGTAGCCGTACTTGTAGTTCCAGGCGAGCTTCTCTCCCGCCCGCGGGTCGTCCAGGGAGGGTTCTTCGGGAAACGGGCGTCCGGCAATGAAGCCCTCGATCTCACCTGATTTCTCACCCAGCTTCACCTTTCCCAGGCCGTCTCTGGTGGCCTGTACATAGTTGGGATGCAGATCGAACGAAGTGGTCTCACCCACTGTTATCTTTGTCCATCCCTGAGTGACGAACTCGAACATGGCTGGATCGATGACAGCCTTGAACTGCTCCACATTCGACTGATCGATAACCAGACCCGCTTTCAACCCATCATGGGTCGGTACACCACCCTTGTAGGGGTAGAAACTCATCTCCACATCTTCATTGGTCGCAGCCTGCACAGGCAGCGTGGCGGCTAATACCAGTCCCGCCGTCAGCGTTGATTTAAGCAAACGCATGTTTATAACCTCCATAACAATACTTAGAAGCGGTAACGCAGGGTGACTTGAAACTCATCCTCTGCCTGGGCCATTCCGATAGGCCCGGATCGAAAACGACCAAGGGGCTCGTATCCGGCCAGGTTGCGCAGACTCAGATCACCCGGACTGCCGGTTCCGGTAAACGGGGGAAAGGGGTTACAGGCGCGACAATCGTCGAACTCCTGGGCACCATCACCCACCTTGACATTGGCACCGACAGTGAGACGCAGATTGTCACTGATCAACCAGTCGACAGAGGGCGCGATTACGCTGGCGTGGGCCTTGAAATCATGCGCCATAATCACCTGCGGACTCACCCGGTCGTTCTTGAACCAGCCCTTTATCAGGAAGGTGCCAACATGGTTGATCTCCCAATTCGGGATACCCACTTCGATACCGTTGACCGTATCCCGCTCATGATCGACCAGGTATTCACCAAACAGCTGGGCGGAGAGCAGGAAGGCACGTCGCTCATTGAGAAAGGGAATGAAGGTCGGACGGTCCCAACCGATCACATACCGGAATACGTCAGAATCTGAATAGAGTTCCGGACGCAGGGTATTGGCAAACTCCTCACCCTCGGTATAGGCCGCCTCGACACGAAACACGGACTTGATGTCATCCACATAGAAATCAAGTGATCCGCCGAGAAGATTGACCCGGGGAAAGTGCATATCGAAAGCGATCAGATAATCGTAGCTCTGGGACTCGATATCGGTAGTGAAAGGATTATCCGCCGTATCCACCACCCCACGCAGAGAGGGTAGTTGGGAACGGTAGGTGAGGGCGTTCAGCGAAAAGCCCAAACCCTGATAGTCACCCTCCAGTTTGACGCCGAACTGGGAATTGCTTATGGACCAGTCGGGCAGGTGCACATCGCGGATACCGATGACGTGCTCGGGAAAATCGGTGGAGAGGGCGCCGCCGGCAAAATTCGCCACCGAGCAGCCGTTATCCCAGCAGTTCTTCATGGCGCGGAAGAAACTACCCGCATCGAGAATCGCATAGGGTGTGCCGCCCTGACCCAGATTGTTGGGACGGAACTTGTCTAAGTTCCAGACAAACTGCATGTTCAGGTCATCAAAAGTTTCGGTGGCACCCATCCGATACTCACCGGTGGCCATCCACATGGGTATGCGGATATCCTCCAGCTCGTCGTAGATATTGTGGCGTGAATAATCGACAGGATTGATCACATCCAGCACGCGAAACAGATCGGTACGTCCCCAGACCACCTGCTGCCGGCCAAAACGGAAGTTCCAGGTGGCGCCACTATCGGTCGGCATGGTGGCATCGATGTAGGCCTCCCGCAGGAAGTCGAGTCGATCATTGAATTCCGGATACTTCAGATCGCTCTCATCGTAGTCGAGATAGTCATCGATACAGCCTCGGGAATCCACGTCACAGGGCCGTACCGGGACACCCATACCGACGCCACCCTCTGTATCGTGTATCGCACTGCCAAGATTGTCCAAACCCTGATTGGGATTCTCGGTGGTGTCGAAGCCGAAGCCCAATACCCCCGTTGAGACATCAGAAGCGCCCCATGCACTGGTACCTGAACCACCGATCGATTCCATTCCGATCTCGCCGCCAGCCTCGCTGCCGAACTGATCGTCATTGAGATCGTAGACCGCATCGTAGCTCGCACGAAAGGTACCGACAAAACTGAGGTTGGAAAATGGGCCTTTGGCGCCGTAATCCTTGGAACCCTCGATCTGAACCGTATTGCGCATCTTGCTCAAACCCACATGGCGGCGCGTATAGGTGGCGTTTTCAACAAATCCGTTGATCTGCAGCGTGCCGTCCTCAGAGGTGTAGGCCAGCGCCTGACCACCACTGAAACAGGCGGCAATGACGGCAGGCAACAGGGCTGCTTGAATGACCGGATGCTTCCTTCCCGGTTGTTGTTTCTTGCTATCTAGGAACATCCTAGCCTCCTCCCACAACGTAATAAATGTATGCAGAACTAACCATGCAGCTGGCATGCCAAGTTTTAAGTCATTGAATATATTGATATTTATAAACCACTTAAGAGGCGGGTTACCGATATAGTAAAAATATCGATATTTTCTTTTATCATATGATGATTGGTGATTATTTCGATAATTATTCAAGACCAAAAAAAAGGCCGGAAATGAGTTCCGGCCGATTACCAAGATTCCAGGGAGCTGAGTTCTGATTCATCAGTTTTGAATCCGAATGTTCATGACCACTGATACCCGCATAGCTCAAAACTCAAAATTGCATTTCATGCTGTTGCTTTCTCCGCATACAGCACACCGTCCTCATCGTAGTGGGCGCTGCCGATGAAGCTGGGGCGAAAGATCATCACCCAGGAGGGCACGATAAAGGTTGCCGCCAGGGCGTTGAGGATCAACATCACCACCAGCAACAGGGCGGCATCCGCCTGAAAACGCAGATCCGACAGGAAGACCCACATGATCACACCGCCGATCAGGCAGGCGGCGGTAAAACCGATTGCCTTGCCGGTGGTGGCGATGGCGCGTAACACGGCATGCTGCAGATCGCCGGAGGCCTTGGCGGTCTCCTCCCTGATCCGGTCCATGATGTAGATGGAGTAATCGATGCCTACCCCTATGCCCACAGCGATAATCGGCACCGTATTCACATTGATACCGATTGCCGCCAGTCCCATATAGGCATAGGTCGAAACGGTGCAGAACACCATCGCCAGGAACATGATGAACCCGGCATGCAGTGACATATAGAACCAGGTGACGAAGATGAAGATCAGGGCGAGCACCAGGGGAATGATCAGCATATTGCTTTCGTATGCCGACTCGTTCATGGCGGCGGTGACACCGACCAGACCGCCGGCCAGCTCGATATGCAGCCCCTCCACCTGATTGGCCGGGTCGTTGATCCACTCCTTGGCACGATGGATCGCACGCCGAATGGTCTTCGCCTGATGGTCCTTGTAGAAGAAGACTATGTTCGCCACCCGGTCGTCGGTATCGACAAACTCCTTGAGTGCACCGGGTACCGGGCTGGACGCCATGTAGGCGAACATCAGACCACCCACATAGGCCTCGGTGTCAGGAATAATCGCCCAGCGGGGATCGTCGGAGTGAAAAATCCGGTTCACCTGCTTGATCAGATCGGGTACCGCCTTGGCGCCCCCGAGTTCCGGATCGAGCAACATATGGTTTTGAAAGGCCTCGATGGCCTGCAGCACATCAGGACGTTTCATCCCGCCGTTGCTATCCGTTCTGGCGACGATGTAGAGCTCTTCTGATCCTGGAAAACGCTCGTTGATCGCCTTCGACGACAGATTGTAGTCGTGATCCAGATAGAGAATTGGCGAACCGGGCTCCGACTCGCCGATCTGCACCCGGCTGCTGAGCTGAGCCCCTACCAGCAGGATCAGACCGGCAATGCCC
The DNA here is from genome assembly GCA_003094555.1 of gamma proteobacterium symbiont of Ctena orbiculata. Lineage (GTDB taxonomy): Bacteria > Pseudomonadota > Gammaproteobacteria > Chromatiales > Chromatiaceae > Thiodiazotropha. The sequence goes on along the minus strand of NATW01000047.1, from coordinate 3,425 downwards.
AGCACGATAATACCCCCCTGGCGGTTGGCGACCAGGGCCGCTACCTTGCCAAACAGGGCGTCCTCCGCCGCTGGCCGCTTGGCGGCCTTTTTCGGCTTTGGCAACAGGGAGAGTATCAACGGCACGGCTATCAGAACAGTGAACACCACGCAGACCGCCCATAGGGATGCATAGATACCCAGCTTCACATTGATCGGTACCGATCCGAGGGCAATCAGCAGCAATCCTATGGCGTCCGACACAATCCCCAGACTGCCAGGCCGGAAGAGTGAATCGAAGGTACGGTGGGCCGCTTCCCGGGAGTCATCCACCTCTTCCAACTCGCCATAAAAGCGCTGTACCAACTGAATGGCATGGGACATGGCCCGCGCCGAGATGAGAAACGGGATCACCAGGGTCAGGGGGTCCAGATTGTAATCGAGCAGTGACAGGATGCCGAGGCCCCAGATTGCCGAGATGGTGATACCGAACATGGGCAGGAGAATGCCGTAGGCCCGACGGAAATAGATGATCAACAGGAACAGCATGATTCCCACCGTGGTGGTGAAGATCAGGAACAGCTGATCCAGGTAACTGTAGACCCAGCCCCAGAGCATGGGTTGTCCGGTGGCATAGATCGCCACGTCCTCGGCCCCTTCAGTCGCCCGGATCTGTTGCAGCTGACCAAAGATTTCAGCATAGTTCAGCTGCCCCTCGTTGAACTGTGCCTTGATCAGCGCCGCCTTGAGATCGGGAGAGACCAGCAGGCCGAAGACCCTGGGGTTGCTCATCACGTCGTCGCGCAGCTTGTTCAGCTCCTCACTCGTCCAGTCGGTCTTGAGTGGATCGTAGTAGGGCTGGGAGTTGACGTCGCCGGTATCGGTGAGCCAAACCTTGCGCGAGGTGCGATGGGTCAGACTCGCCAGCAGGTTGTGATTGATGCCACTTACATTATCCACCGCCTGGGTGATACGGTGGATACGGGCCAGGTTCTCACGGGTGAAGATGTCGCCCTTTTCCACCACGATCGCCATCACCACGTTGTTGGCGCCACCAAAGGTGTCGCGGATGGAGTTGTGCAGCTTGATGTACTCATGCTCCTGGGGTAACAGATCAGAAAAATCCGAGTACATCTGCACCTTGGGTACCTGGAAAGCGAAAAACAGGGTCAACGCCGCGATTAGCGCAAGAAAGACCTTGGGATAGCGGAACACCAGGTCGTCGATGTTTTTCAGCCAGTGGGAGAAGGCGTGGATGGTCATTGGGTATCTCCCGCAGATGCTGTTTCTATGGGACTGATGGTTCCGCGTCCCCCCATCACCAGCAGCCGTTCATCGCCCTGGGGTATGGCGGTGATGAGGTAGGAGAAGAGGCGCGGCGCCTCGGGTACCCGCACCCAGCGGTCACCCGCCAGCTGCAGCAGGGTACCGTTGTCGCCGGTGGCGTAGAGCCGGTCACCCTGGGGAATCAGGTTATAGATTGGGGCAGTGCTGACCGATGCCTGACGCTGCCAGGTCTCGCCCCGGTCCCGGGTATGCAGGATGGTGCCGCTGAGTCCCGCGACCCATCCCTGGTCGAGGCTGGGGAACCAGGCCGCCATGGGATAGAACTCGTTGGGGATATCGTTGCCACGCTGCCAACTCTCTCCCCCATCCTCGGTGAAGAAGAGTGATCCGAATTCACCGGTGACCACGGCGCGCTCCCTATCGACCCAATGGATAGAGGTGAACTGCATATCCTCCTGCTGTGATATCTCCTGCCAGTTACCCTGGGTTTCGTCACTGTGGATCAGGGTACTGAAACTGGCGGCAATCCAGAACCTTCCCCGGGGATCGCAACTGATCGCCATGGGACTCTCCATGGTCTCCAGTTGCACCGCCCGCCAGTCGTCGCCCTGGGCATCGGAGAGCCACACCTTGCGTACCGTATCGATGGCGGCGAAACTGCCATCTTCGCAACTGGCCACAGCGATCAACGAGGATTGGCTGGGGAGTTGGGTACGCTGCCAGGTCTCTCCCTTGTCCAGGCTGGTGAGCACGGTACCGTAATCCCCCACTGCTATTATGCGCCGGTGATTCGATGCCGCCGCTTTCAACTGGTCGAATCGGTAGATCGGTTTTTCGATCTCCCGCTCCACCAGGCTCAGGTCGAGTGGCGCCTCGCAGCCGGCCAGAATGCCGCCAATCACGAGCCAGACAGCGACACCGAGTCTCCTGCCCAGCCTCAATCGACAATCTTTTCTCATCTTCCTCATCCTCCCACCGATCAAAGGGCCAGGCTGGCCCCAGGTACGGTCAGCGGTTCATAGACGCCTCTGGCGTCTTTTCGTTTTCTCCCGGACAGGTCTTCAGCTAGTCCAGGGGTTATGTCTTTTCCCCCTCTCCCTCCTCAAACAAAGCGCATCCCCACGCTGCCCAGTCCCTGGTAACGCACGTTGAGGCAATCCCCCTTCTCCATGGCCACCGCGGCGGTGATGCCGCCGGTGAGGATCAGGGTGCCGGCGGGGATCTCCTCGTCACGCTCGCCCAGCATGTTGGCCAGCAGGGCCACGCTGGCCGCTGGATGACCCAGCACCGCGGCGCCGGCTCCCAGCTCCACCACCTGGCCGTTCTTCTCCATCACCACACCGAGGGTGCGCATATCCACATCACCGGGCGCGGCCATCTGGCCGCCCAGCACGTAACGGGAGGAAGAGGCGTTGTCGGCGATGACGCTGGCCAGATCGAAACGAAAGTTCTCGTAACGTGAATCGATGATCTCCACCGCCGGGATCACGAAGTCGGTCGCCGCCAGCACATTGCCGATGTGACAGCCGGGGCCCTTCAGGGGCGCCTTGGTGACGAAGGCGAGCTCCGCCTCCACCTTGGGATGGATCAGCTGGTCGGTCTCGATCTCGCCGCCGTCGGGACGGTCGAAGTAGTCGGCGAGAAAGCCGTAGATGGGCGTCTCCACTCCCATCTGCTTCATCTTCGCCCGGGAGGTGAGTCCCACCTTGAGGCCGCTCAGCCGGTTGCCCCGCTCCAGTTTGCGGTGACGAATCGCGTACTGGATGTCGTAGGCGTCGTCGAAGTCCATATCGGGGAAGCGATCGGTGATCTTGGTCGCCTCCTTCGCCTGCAGCTCGCACTCTTCTAGATACTCGGCCAGCTCTTCGATGATCTCGTTGCTCAGGGTACTCATCAGGCGCTCTCCCCCAGCTTGTTCTGGGCCTTGGCCATCTCCATGGCCACGTCTTCGATCATGTCCTCCTGGCCGCCGATCATGCCGCGCTTGCCCAGCTCCACCAGCACGTCCCGGGAGGAGACGCCGTAGCGCTGCTGGGCCCGTTTGGCAAAGAGCAGGAAGGAGGAGTAGACCCCGGCGTAGCCAAGGGTGAGGGCGTCGCGATCGACGCGAATGGGCTGGTCGAGCATGGGCACGATCAGGTCCTCGGCCACGTCCATCAG
>NATW01000046.1 GCA_003094555.1 gamma proteobacterium symbiont of Ctena orbiculata | reverse complement strand
TCATTGATATTATATTCTTTTTTAAATTTTACTATGACGGGTATAGTGGAGGTGTGTTTGATTTGTGTTGCCAGCTTATCCACATCCGCAGTTAATCCTGCCGCACCATTGAGCACGGGCAGATAGAACAGCCCCGCCCAGATTACGGCAGTAAAAAGTCGCTTAAGCATCGTTGTCTGGTGCCTGGTGATGCGTTTATTTCCCCAGCAGGGGAAACGATGGATAAAATTTGAGTAAAATCATCTGATTATCAACTATATTCTTTAACACCTCATACTTTAATGCGTGTTACTACTACCAGTTGATGAGGTATGTTACTACCATGACTGAATGGCCGAGGCAGTAGAATCCTAAACTCCAGTCATGCCAGAAGTTAAGATCCGACAGCTATCAAGGCAGTGATTGTTCGCTGATCTAGTCTCTCTAGGATTGATTATCCTATTCATTTAACAGGTGGTTCGCGCCACTTCGGTGCGATCCTGGCTGGTGGTGATAGAGACAGTAGTTCCCGTGGTAGGGTTTTTATCCATTAAAGGTATGGAATCACCCCATCAATAAATACACCGTCCCATCAATCTCATTAATCGGGGAAATCTGCTGTTATTGTATGAGCCATATTCAGCCTTACCTATTGTCGATCAGGATATGGAAATAATTATGGGATTATTGGAAATCAGATGAGCAAGAGAGAACACAATCTGCTGACTCGGCTTTTGCCAATGGTAGTGTCACTACTGTTGGTATCATGCGCCCAGCAACCCGAAATCGATCAAACATCCGATGGCAGCAGAGTGATAACTCCCTATCCGGCGGAGAGGCCACCGGTCACTGTTTCAGGCGGTGATGATGAACAGGAGTTGGTGCTTTCCCAGCAGGCCGTGCAGGAGCCTGAGTTCTTTGTTCGCGAGGGAAGTGGCAGGTTTCTCAAACAGGGGCAGTCGACTAAAAAAACAGCTCAGCCGGCACGTGGCGATATCACGCTTAATTTTGAAGGCGTGGATCTGCGTGAAGTGGTCAAGGTCATCTTCGAGGAGATACTGCGGGAAAACTATTTGATCGATGACAAGGTTCAGGGTCAGGTGACCATCCATACAACCTACCCGGTCAGCACCGATGCGGTATTGCCGATTCTTGAGAATATCCTGCAGATGAACGGTGCTGTGATGGTGCGCAACGGCGCACTCTACAAAATCCTGCCCGCTGCAGATCTGAAGGGCATGGCCCTGAAACCATCGGTCGGTCAGGCTAAGGCCAGGATGAAGGCGGGCCAGGGGGTGCAGATTGTGCCCTTGAGATATATCACCGCCACCGAAATGAAGAAGGTATTGGAGAGCTTCGCCTCTCCCACGGAACAGATCCGTATCGATAAAGGCCGGAACCTGCTGATTCTCACCGGCTCCTTCCAGAAGATCAATAATCTGCTGCAGACCATCGAAATGTTCGATGTGGACTGGCTCAGTGGTATGTCATTTGCCCTGATACCGTTAAAGGCCACCGATGCCAAGACCATCACGGATGAGCTTAAACATATTGTTGGGGAAGGCGAGGCGTCACCCCTGGCCGGGATGATCAAGCTGATCCCTATCGATCGTCTGAACGCGGTGATGGTGATCAGTCAGCAGCCCAGGTATATCAAGGACGTGCGCAGATTGATCAGCCAGTTCGATCAGGGTAGTGACAAATCACCCGATCGCCGTCTCTATGTCTATCACCTGAAAAATGGCAAGGCGGAGAATATAGCCGCTATCCTGCAGAATATATTCGGTAATGAGGTTTCAACCCCGGCCTCGTCTGGTGGTTTGAGCAGCAGTGATCCGCTGTTGCGTTCAAATGTCCGTTCCCCCACGACAACCGGGATCGATCTGAAAAACAGCAATGCCGACAGCCAGGCCGCGCTGACCAAGGATCAGCCAGTCGCTACCGCGGCAGCCACCACCACTGCCGGTATAGCCAGCTCGGCGTCCCAAGGTGGATCGGACGTCACGGCGACCATCATCGCCGATCCGGATAACAACGCTATTCTGGTGATGGCCAGTCCGAAGGATTATCAGAAGATCAAAGCGACCATCAACCGCTTGGATGTATCGCCCAAGCAGGTGCTTATCGAAGCGACCATCGCCGAGGTGCAGTTGAGCGACAATCTGAGTTACGGGGTGCGTTGGTTCTTCAATGGCTCCACCGGGAGCGGTCGGCCCTATAAAGGCGCATTGGGCACCCTGCCCGGCGATGTATCCGGTGGTGATGGATTTTCCCTGGGGCTCTTCAACAACGCCAGCGACCTGAAGGTATTCTTCGATATCCTGGAGACCGAGTCCTCGGTGAAGTTTCTATCGGCACCGCAGATTATGGTCATCGACAATCAGACCGCCAGTTTCCGGGTGGGTGACCAGATACCAATCGTGACCCGTTCATCCCAGAGTACCACCGATCCCGATGCCCCGATTGTGTCAGAGGTACAGTTCCGGGATACCGGCACCCTATTGCAGGTCACGCCACGTATCAACGAAGGTGGGATGGTTACCCTCGAGGTCAGCCAGGAGGTCAGTACCCCGGGTACCGCCCCGGCTATCGGAGGTGGTGGCAATGTCTCCATTTCCCAGCGCACCATTGAGAGTACTGTCATCGTCCACGATGGTCAGACAGTGGTCCTTGGCGGCCTGATTCGCGAAAGCAGCTCTGGTGGCAAAACCGGGATCCCAGGTTTGATGCATATTCCCCTGGTTGGCAACCTCTTTGGCAGCACCACCAAGGATGTCAGCCGTACCGAGTTGATCGTGACATTGACTCCAAAGGTGGTACGCAACCCACAAGAGGCCTACGATATATCTCAGGAACTGCGAGAAAAGATCCGCGACGCCGCACTGTTTCACGATGACTTTCAACGGCGTCGGGCATCCAGCAAGTAATCGACTTTGAACTGGTGACCCTTGGCTGTGTGTTGAGGGTCAACCCAGCCACCTGAGAGGTCACGCGTGTGAGACAGGAGAACAGCCAGATCGCCAGGGAGAACCCCGCTTCCGAGGATGATGCTGGCACACTCAGATATTTGGAATATCCCCTCTCTGTCGCCCTGGTGGAGGGTGGTCGACTCAGCGCCACTGATGCTGAACGTGCTGTTCGCCTGAGAGAGAATCAGCAGAGTGACCAGTCAATTGGCACCATCCTGTTACAGCTGGGCCTGGTTTCCGACCGGGATCTCGCCGTAACCTTGGCCACGCTCTGTGGTGTACCGGTTATCGAAAAGAAGGCCTATCCCGATCTTGCCCATATCAGCGAGAATATCTCTTCCAACTTCCTCAAACAGCACCGCCTGGTGGTGTTTGAGGAGCAGGAGGACCACCTGGTGGCGATCATGGTCGATCCCACCGACCGGTACGTCATCGATGCGCTGGAACTGATCAGCGGCAAGCAGATCAGGTTGGTGATCGGTATCGCCTCCGAGATCGACGAGGTGATCCAGACCCTGTTCAGCGAGCTGATGAAGGAAGAGGGGGGGGATGATGATGGGGGTACGGAACATCAGTTACTGCTGGATGATGTGGAGCAGCTCAAGGAACTGGCCAGTGAAGCGCCGGTCATCAAGATGGTCAACCAGATTATCCAGCGGGCGGTCTCATCCAAGGCGTCGGATATCCATATCGAGCCCTTCGAAAATAGCCTGAAGATACGCTATCGGGTCGACGGTCTGCTGCGCGATACCGAATCAACCGCGGTCAACCTGGCCCCGGCACTGATCTCACGCATCAAAATCATGGCCAATCTCAACATCGCGGAACGCCGCCTGCCACAGGATGGGCGTTTCAAGGTCAGGGTGCACGGCGCCACCCTGGATATGCGTGTCTCCACCGTGCCCACGTTGCATGGCGAGAGCATGGTGCTCAGATTACTCCAGCGGGATCATGTGAATCTCGATTTTGCCAGCCTCGGTTTTGACAGCATGCTCGAGCAACGGTTATTGGAGATCCTCGATCGTCCCCACGGTATCGTGGTGGTGACCGGTCCCACCGGCAGTGGTAAGACCACTTCTCTATACGCCGCGCTCAACTATCTCAATCGACCGGAACGAAAGATCCTCACGGTGGAGGATCCGGTGGAATACAACATCGAAGGGGTCAATCAGATCCAGGTCAAGCCGAACATCGGCCTCAACTTCAGCTCTGCCCTGCGCTCCATCGTGCGCCAGGATCCGGACATCATCATGATAGGTGAGATTCGTGATCAGGAGACCGCGCAGATCGCCGTCCAGTCGGCGCTTACCGGACACCTGGTCCTCTCCTCGCTGCATACCAATGATGCGGCCGGCAGTATTACCCGGTTTATTGATATGGGAATCGAGCCATTCCTGCTGACATCAACGGTGAATGCCGTGGTGGCGCAACGCCTGGTCAGAAACCTCTGTCCCGATTGCAAGCAGCCCTATGATCCTCCACCGGAGGTGGCGGCGCGCTTCGAGTCATTCCCGGGTGGAGCGACCCTTTATAAGGCTGTAGGTTGTGAGCACTGCAGTGGCAGTGGATATCGTGGGCGTAGCGCGATTATCGAAATGATAGAGCTGTCGGAGGGATTACGCTCGCTGATTCTGCAGGGCGGGGATAAGAATGCTCTGGCTGAATGCGCAAAACGCGAGGGTGCCCGTTCCATGTACGAGGATGGTTTGTTAAAAGTGATGCAGGGTATCACCACCCTTGAAGAGGTGCTGAGAGTCACTCAGGAGAACTGACCCGCACTTCTCACCAGGCGGACCCTACCAACAGGAAAAAATCATGATTAGTAAACAGGTGGCTTCCTTTCATGATAAGACGTTTATCGGACAGAATGCGGGTTAAGCATGGCCTTGTTTCAATATAAGGCTGTCGGGGCGGATGGTGAGGTGGTGGAGGGTGAGCTGCAGGCGGTCAGCCGTGATCATGCGGTCAACCAGATTCACCTCAAGGGCCAAGTACCGATCCGCATCGAGGAGAATCGACAAAAAAGCCGGCGTTCAACATCCAGGAGTTTTCAGCGAAAATCGGTCTCTATCGACCAGATCGCATCATTCACCCGGGAATTGGCAACCCTGCTGAAGTCGGGCCAACCCCTCGATGGGGCGTTATCGATCCTCATCTCCATTGCAGGCGCGGATTCCCTGTTCAGTCAACACCTGACCAGTATTCGGGATAGTCTGAAGGGCGGCAACTCCTTTGCCGATGCCTTGGCGAAAGAGGCGGGGTTGTTCAATAACTTCTACGTGCAGATGGTAAGGGCAGGGGAGTCAGGGGGTGCATTGGAGAGTGTTCTGGCACGATTGGCAGTACATCTGGAGCGGGCCAAGGAAGTACGCAGTTCACTCATATCGGCGCTGATCTACCCGGCGATCCTGTTGTTTGTGGCGATCACCTCGATTCTGATTCTACTCACCTACGTGATCCCCCAGTTCAGTGAACTGTTCAGTGATATGGGACAGGCCCTGCCGATGTCGACCCGCATTACCATGGGGATTGCCGGATTCCTGCAGGATTACGGTTGGCTGATGGCCTTGCTGACGATTCTGTTGATCTTCTATTTCAAGTGGCAGATGAGTCGCAGATCGAGCGCCAAGCGATGGCATGCCAGACTGCTGCTGTTACCGATCATTGGACCGATCATCCAACAGGTGGAAGCGGCACGATTCTGCCGTACCCTGGGAACCTTGCTTGAGAATGGCGTGCCGATGCTTAAATCGGTGGCAATCGTGAAGGATACCATCAGCAACCATGTGATTGCCGATGGCATGGATCAGGTTGTGAGTAACCTGAAATCGGGACAGCGCTTGGCCGATCCCCTTACAGAACATGCCCAGTTCCCCCCCTTTGCCTTGCAGATGATTCGGGTGGGTGAGGAGTCCGGGCAGTTGGAATCGATGCTGATGCAGACCGCGGAGATTCTCGACCAGGAGACACAAACCCTGATCAAGCGCGCATTGAGCCTGGTGGAACCGGTGATGATACTGGTGCTTGGCCTGATCATCGCGGGTGTCGTGATGTCGATTCTGGTGGCTATCCTGGGCGTGAATTCATTGGTAGCACTATGAGGCAGACATTCAGCAAGGGCTTTACCCTTATCGAAGTGATGTTGACGCTGGTGGTGTTGGCGCTGCTGGTCAGTCTGACACCACCGCTGTTTCAAAAGGCATTCCCCTCCCTGAAACTCAAGGCTGCGACACGGGATCTGGCCCAGGAGATTCGCTATATCCAGCAAACCGCAATTCTCACCGGCGTGCCATCGAAGGTACAGTTCGATCTGCACAACAATGCCTATCAAAGCGATCATGTCAACGGTGGTGAAGTCAGGCATCTGCCTGATGGATTGAATTTTGCCTCGGATAACGCTCGATCATCGGCAATTGGCGAGTCGGTCATGGTGCTTGAATTCTACCCGGACGGCAGTTCAAGTGGCGGGCTATTGATTCTCGATAATGGGGGACGGCGATTTGCGATTAGCGTGGATTGGCTGACGAGCCGGGTCAAGGTCGTTGATCCGCAAGAGTTGAAAGCGCATGAGCCGTTGCAAGTCTAGCGGGATGTCGCTGATCGAGGTGCTGGTGGCGTTTGTCATACTCAGTATGACCATGAGTGTGATCCTCAGGATCAACGCCACAACCCTGCGCAATCACGAGGTAACCACTGACTACCTCAAGGCTGTGCAGATTGCCCAGTCGCGGCTCGATCAAATGGCTGTCGATAAGCGAAACAGCATTTTAAATGAACAAGGGACCGAACAGGGGCGATTCAGATGGCGATATCTGCGACAGCCCTATGCTGGCTGGGTTGCAGAGAAACAGCTGGCAGTGCCTCTGCTTCCTGTGGAGGAGACAATTTCCATCGCCTGGGAAGCGCCGGGCGGTGAAAGAGAGGTGAAATTCTCACGCATAGGGCTTGTAGATGACAAACCCTGAACGAATGTTCCTTGAACAAGTGCCGAACATAGATACTTCCACAAGGGGTAGGAAGCAGACTGCAATAGTTCACCGAAGTGATGGCTTCACCCTGTTGGAGGTTATGGTCGCGATGCTGCTATTGGCGGTCATCATGACTACATCAGTGAGCATGCTGTTTATCAATCTCAAGGGCTGGGAGAGATTGACAGAGCATAGTGATGCCATCCTGGAAGAGCACTTGATAACAAAAAGGGTGAGATCCATGATTCAGCATCTCGTGCCTCTGGTTTGGCGGGATCAGAAGCAACGGGTATTGGCCTTGAGTGGGGAGGGCCAACTCCTTCAATTCCTATCGAAGGCGCCGCAACAGCATAATGCGGGTGGCTTGTTCGAGTATCTTTTGGTCCAGGAGCGTGCACCTGAACAGGGGTTTAGTCTGGTGCTCTATTTCAGCCCATTGAATCCGACAGCCACAGGGTTGTCTCTTCCAGAAAATGGTGCACGCAGGGTCCTGTTGACAGGATTGGAAGAGATACAATTTGCATACTACGGCAGTAAGCAGGAGCGGGAGAGCAATGGCTGGCACAATAGTTGGGAAGCGGTATCGGTACGTTATCCCGAACTGATCAGGTTGACCCTGCGTTATCCTGGGGATGAGGGTAAAACCCAGGAGAGCTATTTCCATATCCAACAAAACAACCCGGCGATTGTACAGCGGAAATAGTCATGAGAGAGAGCAGGAGGTACCATCGTCAGCAGGGGTTTGCACTCGTATTGGTACTATGGCTTGTCGCCTTGCTGACCATTGTCGCCGCCAGTTTCTCCACCCATTCCAAGGTCGAAACCAGGCTCACAGGAAACGCCATCGACGCACTTCGCTCCAGATTGCTGGCGCAGAGTGGCGTCAATCGCGCGATTCTTGAATTAATGGTGAGCGACCCGCAACAACGCTGGAACAGTAATGGCCAGATTTACCAGATTGAAACCGACCAGGGTAGAGTCAGCATCTCGATTCGTCACTCATCCGGCCTGCTCGATTTGAATAAGGCGCCAAGAGATCAGTTGGTCAAGCTATTCGCCTTGATAGAGGATGATATTCAAGAACGGGAGGCGCTCGCCGATCGATTGATTGATTGGCGTGACAGTGACGATTTACGCCATCTCAGCGGGGCAGAGGATGCCGATTATCGTAGCGCCGGATATCCCTATGGCACAGCAGGGCGTGATTTGGTGAGCATTGACGAACTTGCCTATGTCATGGGATTTAATGCAGACAGGGTTGAGAGATTGCGTCCCTATATCACCCTCTATTCCAATACACAGAATGTGGATTTACGCTATGCGCCGGAAGTGCTGGTATCTCTGCTGAAAGGTGGGCTGGAGACAAATGAAACACTATCGGAGGTGCTTGATTACGTTGACAGTGACCTGGCGAATCTCGAGCTAGGTGGCAGCGGCGGTCAGGCTGCCGGTGCTGATTATCGCGTTTGGGTGGAAGCGGTTTCTGCTCTGGGTGCAAGGACACAATTACGGGTCGATATTGACCTGAGAAGTCAGGACGACGCAGCTTATTCCATTCGTTCCTGGCATGATTCGTTATGAACACCGAAACCCGTTAAAATCATCTCATGGCAACGCAATCCTTGAGATATCAAATAAAAAACTTCTGGTTCTGGTGGAGCGGTGAGATCAGTATGCTTCTGCCGGAGAGGATTCGTACACTTTTACGAGGCGGCAAACCAGCGCAATTACTTTTCAAGGATGAAACCCTGCGTATCGTCAACCAGGGTTTAAGTGGTGCAGAGGTGGCTGAGAACTATCTCCGAGTCATTGACTTCGATGATTCGGAACATAGAAGGGTACTCAATTCCGCAAGCGAAATCCGGCTCTGTCTGGAGACTAAAAAGTATCTCTTCAAGAAGGTGACACTGCCTATCGAGACGGAAGAGAACCTGCGTGAAGTGCTTGCATTCGAGATGGATCGGCAGACCCCGTTCAGCGTTGACCAGGTCTACTATGACTATGTTGTCAACACCCGGGACAAGCAGAATCGTACCCTCGATATCACCTTGATACTTGCCCCGATCGACAAAATCTCTCTGGCGCTGAAACAACTCGAGGAGAATCGTGTAAGAATCAACGCCATTTCCCCCTGCGAGGAGATCGACCCGAATTTAAACGAGGTCAATCTTCTGCCGCCGGAAAAGCGTGAAAAGCCACACAAACGCTATCGACTGCTCAACCTGGCCCTGTTTCTGTTCCTGCTGCTGCTGTTTACAGGAAGCCTGATGCTCCCTCTATGGCAAAAATCCACCTTGCTGAAACAGGTGCAGAGCGAACTGGATGAATATAAATCCAAGGCAACGCAAGTCGCTGCCCTGCGAGAACAGGTGACATCCGCCAGGGACGAAGCCCGCTTTTTGGAAGAGAAAAAAATCAACTCCAAGCCGGTTCTGGAGATACTCCTGGAATTGACCCTGTTGCTCCCTGACGATACCTGGGTCAGCAATCTCGAAGTCAGGGAGAATACCGTTCATCTGC